>JAUWXI010000037.1 GCA_030616435.1 Candidatus Parcubacteria bacterium
TAGATTCCACTCTGCTTTTTTATTCTCTTTTGTCGGGGAATAAAGAAATCTCCTTTATCTTTTCTAGAGCAATCTTGGGTTTGCGAGAATTGAAGAGAAGAGCTGAAGAAAATATTAACTCATTGAAAAAAGGGAAATTTAAAGGATTCTCAAAAGACTTTGAGGAAACTTTAATTGAGGCTCTTAAAATAGCCAAAGGAAAAGATTCTGAGAGGGTTCGAATAGGGGATGCGATAATTGCCCTATCTCAAAGAGAAGACACCTTTAAAAATATTTTGATAGATTTTGATTTGAGAGTAGAGGATTTTGAAAATATTGTCTTTTGGTTAGAATCTTTAGAAAAAAGAATTGAAGAGAGAAAGAGATTTTGGAGCAAAGAGAATTTGGCAAAATTAGGTTCTCTGGGAAAAGAATGGGCCGCAGGTTACACTATTACCCTGGATAAGTTTTCAGTTGATATTACAAAGGCTTTAAAAGAGACCATTGAAATGGTGGGGCACAAAGAGGACCTTGAAAAATTAGAAAGGGTTCTAGCAAGAGAGGGAATAAATAATGTTTTATTGGTGGGTGAAGCAGGAACAGGAAAAAAGACGATTTTGCAAATGTTAGCTCAAAAAAGTTTATTTGGTCAATGTATACCTGAGATAAATTACAAAAGGATGGTATTTTTAGATATTCCCTCTTTGCTTTCTCAAGCAGGAGAACATTTTGAACCGTTTTTGGAAAAAATCTTTTCTGAGGTAGTAAGAGCAGGGAATGTTATTTTGGTAATTGATGAATTTCAAAATTATGTTGGGGGACTTCGAAGACCAGGAGTTATTGATATTTCGGCAATCTTGGTTAAATATTTGAGTTATCCGGATTTTCGCTTAATTGGTATCACCACTCCCCAGGGGCTTCATCAATACATTGAGCAGAATGCTGGGCTCATGACTCTTTTTGAAAAAGTTGAGGTTACAGAAATTTCTCTTCAAGAGAGCATTCTTGTTTTAGAAAATTTAGCTCCATTTTTTGAAAAAAAATACAACAAATTCATTTCTTACCCTGCCATAAGAGATATTGTCAATTTTAGCGATCGCTATTTACCTTCTTTTTCCTTTCCCAAAAAGGCAATCGATCTTTTAGATGAGGCAATGGTTTATCTTTCAACCTCTACAAGGGAGAAAATTTTGTTACCAAGACATGTAGCAAAAGTTGTTTCTGAGAAGACAAAGATTCCGATAGGGGAAATGAAAGAAAAAGAAAGAGAGATTCTTTTAAATCTTGAGGATTTGATTCATAAGAGAATTATTGATCAGGATGAGGCAGTAAAAGAAGTTGCTACAGCTATGAGAAGAGCAAGAGCTGAAATTGTTTTGAGAGAAAAACCCATTGGAGTATTCTTGTTTCTAGGACCTACGGGAGTAGGGAAGACAGAAACCTCAAAGGCCTTAGCTGAGGTTTACTTTGGCTCAGAAAAAAATATGATAAGGCTTGACATGTCAGAATTCCAGGTAATAGAGGATATTCCCAGACTTTTGGGTTCAAGAGAACAAGAAGGTTTCTTAACTATTCCTATTAGAGAAAATCCATTTTCTTTAATATTGTTAGATGAAATAGAAAAAGCTCATCCAAACATTTTAAATTTGTTTTTGCAGGTATTTGATGAAGGCCATATTACTGATGGCTTAGGAAGAAAAGTTTCTTTTAAAAATTCGATTATTATTGCTACTTCAAATGCTGGATATAAGATAATTTTGAAAGCAATAAAGGAAAAAACAGAGTGGAATAAGATAAAGGGAAGGCTTTTAGATTATCTTTTTGAAAAGGCGATTTTCAGGCCAGAATTTATTAATAGATTTGATGCCGTTGTTGTTTTTAGGCCACTGACAAAGCAAAATCTTTTGGCCATAGCAGAACTGATGCTCAAAAAATTAAAAGAGAGTTTAGCTGCAAAACATGTAGAATTTGAAATCACCGAGCCCTTGAAGGAAAAGATTGTAGAATTAGGCTATAGTCCTGTTTTTGGAGCTAGGGAGATGAAGAGGACTATTCAGGATAAAGTAGAAAATCCTTTGGCTAAAGCTTTACTAACAGGGGAGCTAAAAAGAGGAGATAAAATTCAAATGACAAAAGATTTTGAGATAATAATAAATAAATAAATAGTATAATTAGTAAATAGTGAATAGAGTATTATTGATAGCTCTTTGTAATTCTTTTTAAGAAAGGAGGTTTTAGAAAGGAATTTGAGAGATAAAAACTAAAAAACCTTAAAGAAGTAATAAACAAAGTAATCAAAGAAAGGAAGAAAAGTGGGCACGAAAGAAGTGTTAAGAAACACCTCGGGAAGGAAAGTCTCGAACCTCTTAATACTCCATTCAATTGAAACATTCGCTAATCATCATAATTGTTTCCTTCCTAAAAAACTCGCTCAATATATTCGGAATAAGGTTGAGCGAACAAAAAAAGAGTTGAGAGATGGATTTAAGGAAGAGAAGAAAAAGAGGTTTAAAAACGAAGAGATTAAAAGAGGTGTTAAAATAAATTTTTGAAAACCTCAGAAGAGAATCGCAGAAGTAATTTACAGAAAAATAAGAAAGAATTCAAATAAAGGGGCTGAGAGCTATTCTCAGCCCTTTTTATTTCTGGGGATAAATTGTGGAAAAATAAGGGTTTGAAGTGGTTGACAATATAAATAGAGTGGGATAGGGTGAGTATGAAAGGGGAAATTGTGGAAAAGAGTGGGATAACTAACAAAAACTGTGGATAAATGTTTATAGGAGAATATACTCACACAATTGATAGCAAAAAAAGATTAGCCATTCCTTCAAAATTCCGAGAAACTTTGAAAAAGAAAGGGGTTATTACAAAAGGGTTGGAAAATTGTTTAGTTTTGTATCCTGCAGAAGAATGGAAGGTATTGGCAGAAAAGCTAGCTGCTTTACCAACAAGCAGGATTGATGCTAGGGGATTTGTAAGAATGATGTTAGCAGGAGCTATGAAGGTAAGTTTGGATAATTTGGGCAGGATTTTAATCCCAGATTATTTAAAAAAATATGCTGGTTTAAAAAAGAAAGTGGCCATTGTTGGCCTTTTTAATAGGATAGAAATCTGGGATGAAGAAAAATGGCAAAAATACAGAGAAAAGATTGAAAAAGAAGTAGAACCTATTGCTGAAAGATTAAAAGAATTAGGGATTTAAGATGGCTCACATTGCGGTTCTTAAAAGAAAAGTTTTAGAATATTTAGATGTTGCACCTGGTAGAAATTTTGTTGATTGCACAATAGGGGAGGGAGGACATACAGTTGCGATTTTAAAAAAGAATGGACCGGATGGGAAAGTTCTGGGAATTGAACTTGATTCAGAGCTGTACAAAAAATTGTGGGAAAAAGAAATCAAAAATCGCCTCATTCTAATAAATGATTCTTATACGAATTTAGAAAAGATCATTAAAAAGGAAAAGTTTGGACCTGTCCATGGAATTCTGTTTGACCTGGGGTTATCAAGTTGGCATCTAGAAGGAAGTGGTCGAGGATTCAGTTTTTTAAGAGATGAACCTTTAGACATGAGATACAACCTAAAATGCCAGACCCTAAATGTCAAATGTCAGGAATTAACAGCAGCAGAAATAGTTAATAGGTGGCCAGAATCAGAAATCGAAAAAGTTTTAAGGATTTACGGAGAGGAAAGATTTTCAAAAAGGATTACCAGAGAAATAGTAAAAGAGCGTGAGACAAGGCCAATTGAAACAACTTTCCAATTAGTTGAGGTTATCAAGAGAGTAGTTCCGAAAAAATATGAAAAAGGAAGAATTCATCCTGCTACAAGAACTTTTCAAGCCTTGAGA
>JAUWXI010000015.1 GCA_030616435.1 Candidatus Parcubacteria bacterium
CCTTTTCTTTTTCCCTTAATTTTTGAGTCTCTTTCTTAAAAAAGAAAATGCTAATACCAGCCCCTACTATCACAACCAAAAGGATTATCAAAATTAAAAGAATATCAGCCATATTAATTCAGTTTATCAGCATTTGGGCGAAAATTCAACTTCTAAGTGAATTAATTACCTCACAAATAACAAAAGCAATATAAACGAGGAGTAAAAATATGGCTTCTTTTGTACTGATTTCTCGATCAGTCCTGGCAAAAATAGCGAAAAACAAACAGGTAATGCCAGTGAAAATAATTCCAACAAGATAGAGTGGAAGATTGGGAATCTCAAAGGGACAAATTAAAGCTACCACTCCCAAAATCAAAGTTGAATTAATTACTACAGAACCCATCGCATCTCCAAGAATCATTTCTTTACGACCCATAGTAATTGATTTTATTCCAAAACTTATTTCAGGGATGGAAGTTCCTAAGGCTACCAAAAATAGACCCATAACTACAGGGGGTAGTTTAAATTCTCTTGCTAAATTTAAGGCAGAAAAAACAACTCCCTCAGCAGAGAATAAAAGCAGAAAGACTCCTCCAAAAAACATTGCCAAATCCTTTAAAAATAATTTGAAGTGAGTTTTCTTATTTTTAAGCTTTTGAAGAAGAATCTTGGTAAATCTTTCTTTTTGATATAAGAGCCAACGAAAATAAAGAGCTGAAGTCAAAAGTAAAATCACTCCATCTATTCTCGAAAGCTTGCCATCTAATATTAGAAGAAGAGGTAAAGGAGCAATGAGGCAGGCATAAAGGGAAGATTTTTGCAAAATCTTTCCCTTAAATTTCAATCTTTTTGCTAGAAGTGTCCCAATCCCCATCACTAAGGTAAGGACGATTATATTGGATCCCATAATATCTCCAAAAGAGAGATGAGGTTTTTTATGGAAAGCTGAAAAAATTCCAACAAAAAATTCGGGCAATGAGGTCGCAAATGCCATCAAAAGCGAGGCTACTATGAACTCTCTCCATTCTAAAAACCGGGCCATCCTGACCAGAGCTCGAACTATCCAGGTGCTAGAGTAAGCTAAAATCAAACAAGAAATTATAAAAATTAAAATATAGAGCCAGATCATACCTCTTTTTTAACAATAAAATACCATTTAGTAACTTCAATCAAACCCAAATCAATTAATCCTAAGAGAAGGACAATTGACCAGTCATAAGTTCCCAAAGGTACAGTTTCCAAAAGGACCTGTAAGGGAGGAAAATAAATTGCTGAAATTAACATCAGAATTCCCAAAAGCGTAGCTATAACCAAAAATTTATTGGAAAACAGATTTATCTCCCATATATTTTTTCTTAGACTCTTACAAGAAAAAGCAACATAAAAGGTATCAATGGAAAGGTTGGCAAATATCATTGTCCTGATAAAAGATATATCATGTCCTGCTCTTAAAAGCCAAAAGAAAAGTGCTAATAATATTAAATCATCAAAGAAACCAACAATCAGAATAAGAGCCTTCATTTCCCGAGTCAATAATGGGACATCATGAGGCTCGGGCTTTCTTTTCATTATCCCTTTTTCTTCTGGCTCAAAAGATAAAGCAATATCAGGTAAACCATCTTCAATTAAATTCACCCAGAGGATTTGGAGGGCAGTGACCGGTAGGGGAACTCCAGCTATTATGCTTACTCCCACCAAAATCACTTCAGTAAAAGAATCTGAGATTAAATAGGTAATTACTTTTCTAATGTTATCTAAAATTACTCGACCTTCTCTAACTGCTTTTACAATTGTAGAGAAATTATCGGTCAATAGAATGAGATCAGAAGCCTCTTTGGCAACCTCTGTCCCAGACCCCAGAGCTACCCCCACATCTGCCCTTTTTAAAGCCGGTGCATCGTTGATACCATCACCGGTCATAGCTACAACCTCTCCCCTCTTTTGCCAGGCCTTAATAATTCTCAATTTATGTTTGGGTTCAACCCGAGCATAAACGGTGAGGTTTTCTAATCTCTTTTCAAATTCTTTGTCAGAAAGCTCATCCAAATCCTGGCCTAAAATGATATTCTCATTTTCAACCTTAAAACCCAATTCTCTTGCTACAGCTTTTGCTGTCAAAAGATGATCACCAGTAACAATGATTGGTTTCATTCCAGCTTTTTTACAAAGAGAAATAGCTTCTTTTGCCTCTTTTCTCAAAGGATCTTTTAAACCAATAAAACCTACAAAAGTTAAATCACGAACCATTTGTGAATTTAATTTGAACTTTCCTGGATTTCTAATCTTTTTGTAAGCAGTAGCTATAACCCTTAATCCTTTTTTAGTCAGGTCTTCCAATTTTTCAGAGAATTGTTCTCTGATTTTTTCATCTAAAATTTTTCCTTCTCCTTTTATTTGAACCTGAGAAGAAAGAGCTAAAATCTTTTCTGGAGCCCCACTTACATACAAGATTTTCTCTTGATTAATCTCCCATAAAGTAGCAATGAATTTATTTATTGGGTTAAAGGGGATTTCAGCTAATTTTTTGTATTTTTCTTCCAATTTTGGCTTTTCCAACCCTATTTTTGCCCCTTCCTTAACTAAAGCTGTATCTGTCGCTCTTCCTTGAATTTTCCAGAGGGACCAAATTCTTCTGGGATTTTCAATAAATGCCTCGTTTGCCAAAACAGCTATTTCCATTGCCAAGATTTGGTCTTTATCTCCTTTTTCTCTAAAAACTTCTGACCATTGCTTTTTGTTTTCTGCTTCAATTCCCTTGCTAAAAGTGACAGTTTTTGAGATTTCCATTTTTCCTTCAGTTAAGGTCAGGGTTTTATCGGTAGCAATTATTGAAGTACTTCCCAAGGTTTCAACTGAAGCTAATCTTCTGACCAACCCTTTTTTTCTTAAAATCCTTTGCATTCCTAGGGCTAAAATTACTGTCATGGCCACTGGTAATCCTTCAGGAATGGCAGCTACTGCTACAGCTATAGCTACTATAAACATTTCCTGAAATTCCCTGCCAACTATCATTCCTTCAATAAAAATTCCAAGACAGATAAAAACTAAGATTATTCCAACAATTTTTGAAAAATTAGCTAATTTTTTCTGATAGGGTGTTTTTTCTTCTTTTAATTCTCTTACTATTTTTGCTACCTTTCCTATTTCAGTTTTAAGAGCTGTCTCGGTCGCTATTGCCTTTCCTGAACCTGCTTCAACAACTGTTCCCATATAAACCATATTATCTCTATCAGCTAAGGAAGTTTTCTTTGGTAAAATATCAGAGGTCTTAGCAGCTGCTATCCATTCGCCTGTCAAAGGAGCTTCATTTATTTCCAAACTAAAAGATTCGATTAATCTGCCATCTGTAGGAACCTTGTCTCCTGGTTTTAAAATAAAAATATCTCCTGGAACGAGATCTTCTTGGAAAATTTTTCTCTCTCTTCCTTCCCGAACAACAATAGCTTGTGTCTTTAAGACTTTTTTTAATTCGCGTAAGATATTGGAGGCCTTGTTTTCTTGCAAAAATCCAACAATGACATTTAAAAAAACAACTCCAAGAATAACAATGGCATCAGTAAATTCTTTAAAAAACAAACAAATAATACTTGCTATAATTAAGATATAAATCAGAGGGCTTTTAAATTGCTCCAAAAATACTCTCAATTTTGACAAGGGTTTTTCTTCTGGTAATTTGTTTTTACCAAATTTTTCCTGACGCATCCTCGCCTCTTTCTCAGAAAGCCCTTTTTTGGAATCTGTCTTTAAAATTTTGACAACTTTTTCCCAAGAAAGATTATACCAATTCTTTCCCATTAGATTATTTTAAACAAAAAAGAGCTTTTTTAAAAGCCCTTCCTTATCTCCCAATTTCGGAAGTCGCACTTCCGTACGGTTTTGTGGCCCCAACCGGATTTGAACCGGTGTTCCCAGCTTGAGAAACTGGTGTCCTAAACCCCTAGACGATGGGGCCCTAAAGCTCTTTGTTTTCCCCTTTTTCACCCAATGCTTTTATAAAACCTTGAATTTTGTGGAAAACTTGTATATCTCCAAAGCGAATTTGACATGTACCATGATAAAGAATATTATGCATTTTCCCCATACTACTTTTAGGCGGTTTAGTATAAGGTTTAGTAAATTGCGTAAAGGAAAGATTTGTTACCTTAGACCAGAATTTTTTCGCTTCTCTCTTACTTATCCCGGGGTGTAAAGTTAATCTACATTTAAGCTTGTTTTCTGGAACCCTACAGATTTCTCGGAAAAATCGCATCATTAAAGCTATCACCTTGGGATTTGAGTTAGCGAAATCTATTGCGCCTTTTTGCCTCTTACTGCCCTCAGCCCAATACAAGGCGGTTCCAGCGATCAGTAAATCTCTTTTAGTCAATTTGCCAATTTCTCTTTTTGCTTCGGAAATGACTCTCTGAGCTCTCTTAGTAGCTTCTTGGTGCTTCTGTTTGTTATAGTTCATTAATCCCACTCGTCCTTTTAGTTGGTTTTCTAAAATTCGTTTTTTTTGAGCAGAGGTAAGCTTAATATCTTTTACCCAGTTACTTACTGTGCTTTTACTTAAAAATGGTAAACTTTCTAAAATTTCTCTGAATGTATGGCCTTTTCTTCTAAGTTTTCTTACCTCTGATTTAATCGCTTGAAGATACATGTTCTACTATTTTAACTCAAAAATGAAAAATAGCCAAGGGTAAAAATAACCCTTGGCTATGATATGAAAATTACCTCCTTTCTTTTGGTTTAGGTCTCTGAACAATTGTTATACTTTTACATCTCCCCCTCTTGTCTCTCTTAAAATGGAGTTCCTTCCCGCATGAGGGGCATTTCATGAACTTTTTCATTGGGTTAAATTCCTTCAATCCTTTCCCACAACTGGGGCAGGAACACTTACTCAACACCATGTAAATCCCCTTTCTTTTTTAAGGCATAATAAAAAACTAATTGTTAAGCTAGGCTACATCCTCCCTCCTTTCAAAAAATACCAAAAAAAGAGAAAAACAATTCTTTTGGAATTGAATTGATTAATTAAAATCTAGAAGAGGTTGATGATCTTCAATTTATTAGTTTTTATTTCTTTAAATTTAAAGCTAGCTTTTTCTTCCATTTTTCAACCCCTCTTAGATCCTTTGTTCCTTCTGTAATAATCCTGGCGAAATCCACCAGGTCTTCTCTTGAAAATCCTAGTATTTCTACTCCTACCTTCACGTCATCATTAAGTGTCTCCCGGATGGCGCCTTTTAACCTCTCTTCATCTTCCTCCCTAATTTGTGGAGAAAGATAAATTCTCCTGAGCTCTAAAACATTTCTTAGATGTCTCAGAAGGAAATTTACATCTGGGACCAACCTGAGAACGTCCTTATCTTCCTGAGGAGAATCACGAGAACAAGAAAGAATTTTCTCAAGCACTTCTCTGATAAGAGGGTTGAGGCGAACTCTATATTTAGTCTTCATCCACCTCACCTCCTTAAAATCAAAAACGAGATCATCAACCTCTTTAATGAACTATACTTAACTTATCAGAATGCTAAACAGATGTCAAGAGAAAATCAAGATTTATAATTCCTTTATTTCCTCTACTATCTTTCCTATCTTCATTTCCTTTGAACCATCAACTAAAACTAAATCTCCCTCTCTGATTTCTTCCTGTAAACCTTTTCCTGCTTGTTCAACTTTATCGAATTTAAATATTTTTTCTGGATTAAATCCCTTCATTATAGCTCCCTGGGCAATAAATTTAGCACGAGGCCCTACTGTAAAAAGAAGATCAGCTACTTTCACCACTTTTTCTCCAATAGCCTCGTGAGCTTCAATAGCATATTTTCCAATCCCTAAAATATCCCCTAAAACAGCAATTTTTTTTCCTTTGGCCTTAACCCGTCCTAAAATCTCCAAGGCCTCCATCATTGAAAACAGAGAAGCATTTTCTGAATCATCTAAAATTAGGGTGTTTTTTACTCCTTTTATCAATCTTTGCCTTCCAGGAACAGAAAAATATTTCTTTAAAGCTTGAGATATGTCCACCAAGTTTAAATTAAAAATGATGCCACAGGCTACAGCCGCCAAGGCAGCATAAACTTGCTCTTTTCCAAAAAGATTTTCCAACCAGCAAGGGACAATATTTCCCTCATAATTTATTTTAAAGTTTGTCCCCGTGTTTTCTTTAATGTCAGTAGCAAAAAGGTTAGCTTCTTTCTGGAAGCCAAAAGTTAAGGCAGGAGCCTGGGTTTCTTCTTTTATTTCTCTTGAGGTTTCATCATCAAAATTTAAAATTAAATTTCCATTTAAGGGAAAATCTCTTGCTAAGGTTCTAATTTCTCTTGTTTTTCCTCTTTCTCCTGCCAAAAACTCTTCTGTAATCTGAATCTCTCCGATGTTTGTTACAACTAGAATAGGCTTTTTTGAGTTTTTTACAAGAAAAAATAATTCTCCTACTTTTTCTGAACTCACCTCAAGGATTAAAACCCTTTTCCTTAAAGCGTCAAAAATTCTCAGTTTTTTCTTAATTTTTTTAGCTTTAAAATTAGGCTTCAAAACTCTAAAAATAGCCTCAGCTGCTGTTTTCTTTCCCATTCCGGTAACAATGACAATTTGAGGTTTTCTGAGAGAGAAGATAAATTTTGTGAAAAAATTGAACATATAACTTGTTAGGCTCCTAATAATTACTCATAATCTGGGGGTATCTGCCAATAATCTATTATGTATTTTGCTATTTTTTGGAAGAGGGGAACAGCTGAATATTCTGCTGTTTTTGTTCTTGGATTATCAAGTTTTATCAAGACTAAAAACTGAGGATTGAAGGCAGGAAAAAATCCAACAAAGGTTTGGATTGTTCTATCTTTGTGGTAGCCTCTTTTGTGCTCAAAAGGCACCTCGGCTGTTCCTGTTTTTCCTGCAATGTAATAGCCTGGAACTTTAGCCCTGTTGGCAAAGCCGTTTTCGACAACGCTAATGAGTATCTCAGTTAACTTTGAAGCTGTTTCTTGGGAAATTACTTCCTCAGATTCATATGAACCTGAGAGAAAAGAGGGTTCTTCCACTAAATGAGGCCAAATTAACTTTCCTCCATTAGCAACAGCTGCAAAGGCTCTGGCTAACTGAATGGGAGTCATTTGAATTCCCTGGCCAAAACTAGCTGTAGCAAAATTTATCTCATAACCCTTCTTAAACTCTTTGTTTTCAGAAAAGACTTCACTTGCCAAATCTATTCCAGTCTCCTCAAAAATTCCAAATCTTTCAATATAATCCAAGAAGTTCTCGTGTCCTAATTTCTTTTCAACGAAAACAGCACCTGTGTTAATAGACTTTTCCAAAACTTCTGTCATCGTCCTTTCTCCCCAGACCGCGTTATTGTAATTGTAAATAGTTCCTCCTGGTACCCTTACTTGTCCTGTATCATAATAGGTAGTTTCAGGAGTTATTTTCCCTTCATTGAGGGCTGCAGCCACTGTGATTGGCTTAAAAACAGAGCCTGGCTCAAAGAGGTCTTGAACAACCTTGCTTTTAAAAATTTCCATGTCCTCTGACCATTCTGAATATTCATTAGGGTCAAAATTTGGAAATTCAGCTAAGGTTAATATTGCTCCTGTTTCAGGATTCATAACCAAAATTTGTCCTCCTTCAATTGAAAATTGCTCTTTTGCTTCTTCTAACAACTTTTCTGCCTGATATTGAATGTTGTAATCCAAGGTTAAAATAAGGTCCTCCCCTGCTACCTCTTTAATTTCTGGAAAAAAGATATATCCAAAATTCCCTCTTTCCCCTTTTTGAAAACTTTCTTTGCCCTCTAAAATTTCCTCGTAAAAGCTTTCTATTCCGTACTTTCCTTCCTGGTCTGCTCCTAAAAATCCGATAACATGGGAAGCTAAGAACTTTTCAGGATAAGATCTTAAAATTTCTTTTCCTACATAGACTTCCGGTAATCTTATTTTTCTTAATTCTTGAACCTCTGACTCTGATAAGTTTTCTTTTAACTTAATAAAGTTCTCATTTTCTAATTTTTCTAAAATCTGCTCTTCGTCTAGATTAAGAATCTGGCTCAGGTTTTGAGCAATTTCTTCTCTTTTTTCCTGTGGAATTTTAAGAGGAATGACATAACAGAAGTCAGAATTTAAATTTATAGCCAAAGGGATTAAATTTTCCTTATCGTGACAGAAAATTTTTCCTCGAGGCCCCAAGACAGCTTCAAGAATATTCTGCTGCCCTTGAGCTAAAGCCGAATAAAAATCGTTTTTTGATATCTGAAGAGAAAATAAACGAATTAGGAGTAAGACCCCAAGACCTAAAAATAAAATTAAAAGCAAATTTAACCTCCAATTCTTCATTTATTTTACAGCTACCCAGGTTTCAAGAGCTTTAATGTAAGAAACTTCGGTGACTTTTTCGAAATTGAGGTCCTGAACTAAAGTTTCCAAATTTTCCAAAGAGCAAGTTTCCATAAATTTAACCTGGAGCTTCTCATTTTCAGTTTTTAGTTTATTTGAGTTCCTGCCTCCCTCTTCAATTAAACCCAATTCATAGGCTAAAGCATTCACTTGAAAAATATAGAATACAGAAAGAGATATTATTAAAATGGAACAAATTAGCCAAAATCTTCTCATGTTTTTTGGGCCGCCCTTAATTTAGCAGATCGAGAACGAGGGTTGTCCCTCACTTCTTTTTCTGAAGGGCGGATAGGTTTTTTTGTTAAAATTTGTAAAAGATTTTTTTTCGCCTTCTCTTTTAGAAAAAATTTTACAATCCTGTCTTCTAAAGAATGAAAGGAAATTACTACTAAC
>JAUWXI010000005.1 GCA_030616435.1 Candidatus Parcubacteria bacterium
CAAGCTTTCCTAAATTGTCTGTTCCCAAAACTGTATTCTCAAACCGGGCTATGAGGCAGATTTGGCTTCCAGGACACGGAGTTTTGTAATATTCTACTTTCTCTTCGACAGGTAATTTTAATTTTCCTAAAATTTCCCTTACTCCAGCAATTTGGCGTTCAGCAACCTTTCTTGATTTTAAAAATTCAGAGGCTCCAGAAATTACTAATATTTTTTTAAGAGCACCCCTCTCTTTTAAATTGAGATTTTTCAATTTTGAAGGAAAAACTCTTACCTCAACCTCTGCTCCTCCTGCTGGATAGTATCCCCTTTTTAAAATCTCAATTTCAATCTTTGGCCCCATTTTTTCTAAAATTTTTAAAAAGATAAATCTGAAATAATCTGAGGTGGGAGAGAAAAAGGTATCTGTACCTCCCCCACTGAAAACTATTCTAATGGGTTTTGGAGCAAAAAGTGTTGGAAGAATTAAACTTTGCAAAAGCAAGGTGATACTCCCTGCTGTTTCGATTTTTATATGGAGGTCTTTAGCCTGAATTTCTCCTGGATAAAATTTAATTTCTTCACTTCCCAATCTATCTCCTTCTAATGTCCCCTTATAAAGCTGGGATAGAGCCTGAATTCCCAAAAGATGCTGGGTTTTTAAACCAGTTTTTTTCCTTCCTTTTCTTATATTGAAAACATGGATAGGCTTTCCTGTTATAGCAGATAGTGCCGATGCTATCCGTAATATGGCACCACCTCCTTCTAAAACTGAACCATCGATTTCTATCATCACTTTATTTTAAAACTTTTTATGGGGAAGACCAAGGGCTTGACGAGCCTCTTTATAAGAGATAAATTGAAAGTGATGAGATTGAGAGTTTTTGACCGATTTGGCAGAAAGCAAAAATTCTATCTGACCAAAGAGGGATTAGAAAAAATAAAGAGAGAGCACAAGATTCTCAAGAAACTCAAGCGGTCCAAGGTTCGAGAGGGCTCACCGACAGTCTTGCATTCTGACGAATTAGCTCCTGAATATCTTGTTTTCAAGGAAGATTTGGATTTTTTAAACTCGAGGGTAACCAAACTTGAAGATGTTTTAAAGAATGTTAAATTGATTGAATCCCCCCCAAAAGGGGAGCAAGATAAAATCCATTTGGGAGCCAAGGTGAAGATTGAGGTGGAAGGTCAAGAAGATGAGTTTCAAATTGTTGGTACTCTAGAAGCAGATCCTACTTTGGGAAGAGTTTCAAATGAGTGTCCAGTGGGAAAAGCTTTGATGGGCCATAAGGTGGGAGATGGGGTAGTAATTTCTTCTCCAATTAGTGTGGTCTATAAAATTAAAGAAATTAAGTATTCTTCTGAATAGATTTCTTCTCGAAAATGACTTTTAGAAATCTTGCTTTTGGCAAGGTTTAATTTTCAAATTATGAAAAATATCCTCGATTTTTTAATAGAAGTAGGGAAATTGAAGAAACTTAAAAGGAGGGGGATAATGTTTTATGGAGTAAAAGATCCTGAGACTGTTGCCGATCACACTTTCCGAATGGCAATTATGACCTGGTTGTTGGGGGAGAAGAAAGGATTTGATGTAAGAAAGATGCTTAAGATTGTCCTAGTGCATGATCTTTGCGAAGTTTATGCGGGTGATATCACTCCTTATGATGGTGTTTTACCTGAAGATGAGGAAGAAAAGGCCAAATTTGTAAGAAAATGGGTTCGTCTTTCTCAAGCAAAGAAGCTGGAAAAATATAGAAAGAAATTGAAATTAGAAAAAGAGTCGATAGAAAAATTGGTTAGAAATTTGCCAGAAGATTTAAAGAAAGAAATTTTGTCTCTTTGGTATGAATATGAAAGAAGATTCTCTCCAGAGGGGATATTCATCCATCAGATAGATAGAGTGGAAAATCTACTCGAGGCTTTTGAGTGCTTTAAAAGAGATAAAGATTTTCCTACTAGACCCTGGTGGGAGCACGTAGAAGAGGTTGTAGATGATCCAATTCTTCTGGAATTCATAAGAGAAATTGAGGAGGCAGAAATGGCAATACGTGAAAAACTTTAGAATTCTAAAAATGAAAGACATCATTAATTTCCTAATTGAAATCGGAAAGTTCAAAAAGTTAAAGAGAAAAGGTTGGGTATTGAGGAAAGTGAAGGATCCAGAAAGCGTAGCTGCCCATACTTTCAGGCTAGCTTTAGCAGCTTGGATTTTAGGAAAGGAAAAGGGAGGATTAGATGAGGAAAAATTGATAAAGATGGCCCTAATCCATGACCTATGCGAGTTATACGCAGGCTCTATCACTCCTTATGATCATTTTTGGCCGGAAGATAAGAAAAAGCAGAAAGAATTGTTAAAAACTTTGCCTAGATTTTCAAAAGAGGGAGAAAAGAAGTTGATATTTGAAAAGAGGAGAAAAGAGCAAAAAGCTCTAATTAACTTCATTTCTAAGCTAGTTCCCGAAAGGAGGAAAGAAATTCTTCACCTCTGGCTTGATTTTGATAAGAGATTGAGTAAAGAAGGGAGATTTCTCAAGCAATTACATAAAATAGAAAATCTTTTACAGGCCTTAGAATATTGGGAGGAAGATAAAGAGGGTTTTCCAATAGGGCCTTGGTGGATAGAGGCAGAGGAGAGGGTAGAAGATCCCTTTTTGATTGAATTTTTAGATCAGATTAGAAAGAAATATCACCAGGAAGAATAAATTTCTACTTGTTCAAAAAAGTACCTCTTCTGGCATGAGAAAAGGAAGATTGTACATTGGGACATCAGGTTGGATTTATCCCCATTGGCAGGGGATTTTTTATCTCAAAGACTTACAAATTAATCCGCGCACGGCAGCCAAACCGCAATCTTTAAGGTTGCGGTTTTCTTTTTCCTGAGATAGGATATAATGTGTAATATTTTAAAAAAATAGTAAATAGTAAAAATATTTTATGGAAAACCAAGAGATAGCAAATATTTTTTATGAGATAGCAAGCTATCTTGAAATGGAGAAGATTCCCTTTAAACCCTATGCTTATCAAAAGGCGGCTTTGACTTTGGAGGCTTTGACGAAAGATGTTAAGGAAATCCACAAAAAGGGAGGGGTCGAAGCTTTAAAGAAAATTCCAGGGATAGGGGAGAGTGTCGCCTTAAAGATTGAAGAATATTTAAAAACCGGGAAAATAAAATACTATCTGAAATTAAAAAAGAAAACGCCTGTCAATATGAGCGAATTGATATCTATTGAGGGGGTGGGACCTAGGATGGTAAAGACCCTTTATCAAAAATTAGGCGTTAAGAATATAAAAGATTTAGAAAAAGTAGCTAAAGCTGGGAAAATCGCTCCTTTATTTGGATTTGGAGAAAAAACAGAGAAAAATATTTTAGAGGGAATTAAATTTTTGAAGAGATCAAAAGGAAGATTTTTATTGGGAGAAATAATGCCCGTTGTTAGGGAAATCGAAGAAAAGCTAAGGAAACTAAAGGAAGTAAAAGAAATCAGTGTAGCAGGAAGCGTTAGAAGGCGAAAGGAAACCATAGGCGATGTTGATTTTTTGGTGGTGACAAAAGACCCAAAAAAGGTAATGGACTATTTTGTTTCCTTGCCTGGAATTGTAAAAATTTGGGGAAAGGGACCTACTAAATCTTCAATTAAATTGAGACAGGGTTTTGATGTTGATTTGAGAGTGGTACCGGCAGAGAGTTTTGGTTCAGCTTTGCAATATTTTACAGGCTCAAAGGAACACAATATTGAGACGAGAAAAATTGCTATAGATTTGGGATTGAAATTAAACGAATACGGAGTATTTAAAGGAAAAAAACCTATTGCAGGAAAGACAGAAAGAGAAGTTTATAAGGTTTTGGGTATGGAATGGATGGCGCCTGAGTTAAGAGAGAATAGAGGTGAAATTGAAGCAGCCTTAGAAAAAAAATTGCCAGAATTGATAGGTTACAATGATATAAAAGGAGACTTACATTGTCATTCAGAATGGGATGGGGGAATAAACTCGATTTTGGAAATGGCAGAGGAAGCTCAAAAAATGGGTTATGAATATTTAGGGATTTCAGATCATACAAAGTTTTTAAGAATAGAACACGGATTAAACGAAAAACAACTAGCAGAACAAAGGAAAGAAATCGATAAATTAAATGACAAATTCCAAGCAGCAAAAGTCAAATTTAAAATTTTACAAGGAGCTGAAACTAACATTTTAAGCGATGGCTCCATAGATATAAAAGATGAGGCATTGAAGAAATTAGATTATGCTTTAGCCGGTATTCATTCAAATTTCAAGATGGAAAAGAAAAAAATGACAGAAAGGATAATTAAGGCAATGAAAAATCCATATATTAAAATCATTTCCCATCCAACAGGAAGAATATTAAAAAGGAGAGATGAGTATCAGGTAGATTTTGAGAAATTATTTAGGGCAGCAAGGGAATTCAATGTTATTTTAGAAATAAACTCTTTTCCTGCCAGATTGGATTTGAATGATGTTAATACAAAAAAAGCAATTGAGACGGGAATAAAATTGGTAATAAATACCGATGCCCACAGAAGAGAGCATTTGAGATATATGGAATTTGGTATAGCCACTGCTCGCCGCGGCTGGGTAGAAAAAGATGATATTATAAACACCCAGCCTTTAGAAAAATTATTAAATTTTTTTAAATAAAGATGCCAGTAGAAAAATCAGCTGGAGCTGTTGTTTTTAGAAAAGAAAACAAAAAGATTTATTATTTTTTGATTCAATATGGATTGGGTCATTGGGGTTTTCCCAGAGGTTTGATTGAAAAAAAAGAAAAATTAGAGGAAACAGCTAAAAGAGAGATAAAAGAGGAGACAGGAATAGAAGATTTGAAGTTTTTACCAGGATTTAAAGAGACAATAAAATACTTTTTTAAATTTGGAGGGAAAAATGTTTTAAAATTTGCTACCTATTTTCTGGCTGAAACAAAAGAAAAGAAAGTTTTACTTTCTTTTGAACATAAAGATTTTGAGTGGTTGCCTTACAAAGAAGCGTTAGAAAAATTAACTTTTAAAAATTCAAAAGAGGTATTAAAAAAAGCCCATCAATTCTTAAGGACTTAGAAAGTAAGTATGTACTTTTAAAATGAGTCAAGTGGGCTTTTTACTTTTTTATCTCCTCTACTATTTTTTCAAAGATTTTTGGATGTTCTTTGGCCATCTGGGCTAAGATTTTCCTATCTAACTCTATTTTCTTTTCCTTTAAGGCGTGGATGAATTTTGAATAGGATAAATCATAATTTCTCACTGCTGCATTGATCTGGATCTGCCAGAGCCTTCGAAAATTCCTCTTTTTTGTTCTTCTGTCCCGATAAGCATATTTTCTGGCATGAATTAAAGCCTCTTTTGCTGCTCTGTATTTTGATTTTCTTGCCCATTTAAAACCTTTCGCTTCTTTCAAAAGCTTTTTTCTTTTTTTATGGGTCGTTTTTCCTCGCTTTACTCTTACCATAATTTCTTAATTAGCTTAGCTTCATTTTTTGAGACCTTAACCCATTTCCGCTTCTTTCTTTTCTTTTTCCCACTCTTTTTGGCCAGGTAATGATCTTGGCCTGTAGCTCGTCTTAAAACCTTTCCTGTTTTTGTAATCTTGAAGCGTTTTTTGACTGATTTTCTTGTCTTCTTTGGCATGGTTTTTGTTAAGCTTTAATAATTATTACAGAGAGGGCTCCTCTTTTTCTTTTTAGTGTCTGAACTGTTTTAAAGGGAGCCTCTTTCTCTAAAGTTTTCAAAAACATTTCGATTTTTTCTCTGGCTAAATTTTCAAAAGCTTTTTCCCTCCCTCTTAACTGCATTGTAATTTTAACCTGATTACCTCCCTTCAAAAATTTTTCTGCCATCCTTGCCCTAATTTCTAAGTCGTGAGGGGAGATATTATATTTTAATCTTATTTCTTTTAGCTTGAGTTCTTTTTTCTTTGCTTTCTCTTTCTTTTCCATCTGGTAAAGATACTTCCCTAAATCTGCTATTTTGCAGACAGGGGGTTGAACCTTCCTTGTCACCTGAATTAAATCTAAATTACGCTCCCTAGCTAATTGGAGCGCCTTTTTCAAATCTACAACCCCAACCTGCTTCCCATCTTCAGCGATTAATCTCACCTTTTCTGCTCTTATTCGATTGTTTACTAAAGGTTTCCTGATATTAGATGTTTGATTGTTGTGGAGGCGGAGGGGTCGAACCCTCGTCTGAAAATTTTGTCAAAATATCTCTACAAGCTTAGTTTGTTTTCAATGTTTGAAATTCTGGGTCAAAAACGAACAAAAATTCCAGAATCTCTAGTCTCTTTTTTTTCAACAATTCCCCGAAACTCAAGAATTGTCTATCTCGATTTATGACATCCAGTTTTATTATCGAGAGTCGTTAAAACTGGATGGCCTTAGGCATAGACTAAAGCAGGTTTTCGGAATAAGTTTGCACTTATTTTTTCTAGAAGTTTTACCAGATTCTAGAAACTGGACTTGCCTATTTTGACAGAGATTTCCGTCGATTCCTTGCGCCCCCATCAGTTATTCGCTCTATGAGACACTCCTCTTTTTTAGGACCTGTCTTATTTTTCTTTCTGCCTCTCTTTTTTTGATTGTTTCTCTCTTATCAACTTTTTTCTTCCCTTTGACTATTGCAAATTCCAACTTTATTTTTCCTCTTTTAGTATACACTCTCAAAGGAATTGAAGTCAAGCCTTTTTGTTTTGATTTTCCGATTAAGCTTTTAATTTCCGATTTTTTCAGCAAAAGCTTTCTTGATCTTTCAGGATTGTAATCTGGGGGAGCGTTTTTTGGTTGCCAGGCAGGCACATTGGCTCCAATCAGAAAAACTTCTCCATTTCTTAAAACCACAAAAGAACCAGCAAGACTTATCCTTCCTGCCTTTATTGATTTAACTTCCTGACCTATCAGGACAATTCCTGCTTCAAACTTCTCCAGAATCTCATAATCAAAATAAGCTTTTTTATTCTTAGCCAAAGTCTTCATACTTTAATTTTAACAGGAAATGATATAAAATGAAAAAATGAAAAAAACTTGTATAGATCCAGGCCACCCCTCATATTTTAAAGATACTCAAAAAATAAACTGGGGCTGTGAGGAAGACGGAATTAAAGAGGTGGAGTTAAATCTTAAGTTGGCTGAGATATTAGAAAAAATACTTCAGGAAAGGGGGTGCAAGGTTATTTTAACCAGACGTGATAATAAACAAATTGTTTCTAACGAGGATTGGACAAAAATTGTGGAGGAGTTTGGTGCTGATCTTTTTCTGAGGATTCATAGTAATAGCGAAAGGCATAAAGACAGCGAGATAAGGGGAGTTAAAACAATTTATCCACCTCCTGCAACGAGAAATATCTCAGCAAAGTCCTGGGAGATAGCTTCAAGCGTACATATAGAGCAATAATAAATAAAACAGGATTAGTAGATAGAGGGGTCTATGATGAGCGTATATGCTCATTGGTAGATGACTGGGAAATGTTGGTGGGGACACACTGGGCAAATAAGTACAATATCCCAACAGTCCTACTTGAAACTATTTATCTCTCAAGTCCAGAAGACAGGGAGTGGATTTTAAAACCATCAAATCAGAAATTAATGATGGAGGCTGTAATAGATGGTTTAGATCGGTATTTTGAACCTAAATCATAAAATTTGTACGGCTCCGACCTGAGCAAGTGACCTGTATAATGTATAAATATTTCAAATGGAATAAAAAATAGGGACGTTTCTGAATTTTCGGGGAGTATGAGATAATTTGTGTATTTCAATGGAATAAATTCTCAAAAATCGCCAGTTTTTAGCGCTTTTTATTTTTGAAATCTTGCCGTTTTAAGCGATTTAGTAAAACTGTTTTAGGTACACACATTACCCTTGATATTGACAAATTCTTTTTTTGTTGTTAAAATGGAAATATAAAGGATTTTTAAAAGTAAAGGTTGAATTAAATTTCTATTAATTAAATTGAGAAAAAATATGAGAAAGAAGGTTGATGCGAATATTAAAAAGAAAAATAATCCCCGAGTAAAAAAGAAAAAAAACCAAGAAGATGCCTTCATTGTTAAGATTGAAGGAGTGAATAAAGGTGGGATAAATCCTGATTAGTCAATCTCAAGTGTAAAATATGGTCATTAAGATAAATGAGGAATTTTTGTATAGGAAGGAACCATTTGGTGGAATTAGTTTTCTTAAAAAAACTGAAGATTATTTTTATTTAAAACCAGAAATGATTGATATTTTAAATTTTATAAAGAGGAAGGGAGAAATAGAAGTTGGAACTGTGTGTAAAAAATTTAAGATTTCGCAAGAAACAATATTCAAATGGATAAAAATTGGCATCCTCAATTTAGTTTCTCCAGAAAGAACACAATAACAACTCTTAGCGCTCCGATATATATTAAATTCTACCCCACTTTTCGATGCACTAATAATTGCATTTTTTGTTTTATTGGAGAAAGGTTTACTCAAGGAAATCAATATACTGAGATGGATAAAGAGGATATCGATCGATTTATAAATATTCTTGTTAAGTTAAAAATATTTCGGTTCTCTATACTAGGCGGAGAGCCCTTTCTATATCCACATCTTGATTATCTTTTATTTAAGCTACACAAAAATAATATTTATATAACAATTGCTACTAATGGAACGATGTTAGATACAAAGATAATAAATTTGGTAAAAAAATTTAATGTTAATTTAGGGGTGTCTTTACACTCACACATTTCCCAAATTCATAATGAACTAGTTCGTCCAAATAGGAATGCTTGGCAAAAAATAAACGAGTTTATTGATTATTTAACAAAAATAAACTGCTCCTTCCGTGTGGCTACAGTAGTGTGTGAAAAAAATAAAGACCAAATCGAAGACTTTATCAAATTTATTGTATCTAAAGGAGCTAAATTATTAGAGTTAATTTACCCTCTGCCTACAGGCAACATGAGAAAAAATAAAAATTTGGGAATCTCTTTAAAAGAGTATCTTAATCTTTTTAAAAAAACAGAAAAAATTGCAGCCAAACATAACCTAAAAATTCATCCGGATTGTCATTATAGTTTTTTCTTACCAAACAAAACATTTACTTTCAATAACCCGTTAGCGAAAATTTTATATGGGTGTTCTATAGGAAAAACAAAATTAGATATTCTACCTAATGGAGATATATATCCCTGTTCTTTTTTTATCCACGAAAAAAAATGGTTAATTGGAAATATACTAAAAGATGATGTAAAAGTTCTTTGGGAGAAATCTCCTATTTTAAATAAATTTCGAAATCGAACTGTTTCTTTAAAATGCGGAAAATGTAAGTTCTCAGAGATTTGCCAAGGAGGCTGCCCAGGGGCTCGATATTTAGAATTTGGCAATATTGAATGTAAAAATAAAAATTCCATACCTGATCCAAATTGCAAAGATTTTTGTAAAGAAAAACTATGAAGATTATAGATGCGAAAAAGAAACACATGGATTCAATTGCGGAATTATATAAGGAACTAGCTAATTTTCACAGAAAGATTGATAAATATTATAGGCCTGGGAATAAAGAAACCCAGAAGGAATTTAAAAAGGACTTATTAAAAAATTTCCGCAAAATAAAAAGAACCAAAATTTATTTTATACCAGTTTATTATTTGTGAATTTTTATCGATTTTAAAAAAGTTTTGGACATCGCATGTCCGACATTAAATTCATAAATCGTCAGTTATTTGGCGATTTTTGTTTTTGGGAGAATCCTTACCCTTTATTTTTAGCTGGAAATTAGATAGAATAAAGGATATACCTCTAGGGATATTTTGCGCTTCGCTCAAAATATGAAATTTCTCAAAAATACTTATTTTCTTTTAAGACACGGGGAGACACCTTATCAGTTAAAAAAAGAGAAGATACACTATCCGTGGCCAGAATCTTCACCTATTCTTTTGACAGAGAGAGGGAAGAAGCAAATTGAAATTCTGGCCAAAAAGCTAAAACAAGAGAACATTGATTTAATTTTTTCTTCAGACATCCCCAGAGCCCACCAGACAGCTAAAATTATAGCCCAAGAATTAGGACTTAAAGTGAATCTTGATCTGAGACTTCGTGATATTAATTATGGAATCTATCATGGACGGTCAAGAAAAGAATTTTATCAAGATTTTCCTGATGAAGAGAAAAGATTTTATACGGCTCCTCAAAATGGAGAGAGCTGGTCAGATTGTAAAAAGAGAGTGCTAGATTTTATTGAAGAAATTGATAAAAAATATCAGGGAAAGAAAATTTTAATTATTGCCCATGGAGATCCTCTATGGCTTTTGGAAGGGGTGATTAAAGATAAAACGAATGAAGAACTTCTGAAGGAAAAAATGGAAGGAAAAGTTGTCAAGGTCGGGGAGCTTAGAAAAATAAAAAATAAAAAATAAAAATCGAAATGGAATTCAAAGAAGTAAAATCTACACCTAACTTTCCAGAGATAGAAAAGAAGATTCTTCAATTTTGGAAGAAAAATAAGATTTTTGAAAAATCGGTTGAGCAAAGACCTAAAGATGACCGCTATTCTTTTTATGACGGCCCGCCCTTTATTACAGGTTTGCCTCATTATGGACATCTTTTAGGTTCAATTGCCAAAGATCTTGTTCCTCGCTATCAGACAATGAAAGGAAAAAGAGTGAAGCGAGTTTGGGGTTGGGATTGCCACGGATTGCCGATTGAAGAGAAAACAGAGAAAAAATTAGGCCTGAAAAACCGTCGAGATATAGAAAAAATCGGTATTGATAGATTTATAAAAGAGTGTCGAGATTATGTGTCAGAAACCTCAGCGGAATGGGAGTGGTATATTGATCGTATTGGCAGATGGGTTGATTTTAAAAATTCTTACAAAACAATGGATCTTTCTTATATGGAGTCGGTCATTTGGGCCTTTAAACAGCTTTACGATAAGGGCTTGATTTATCAAGGCTTAAAGACTCTTCTTTATTGTACGCGCTGCGGAACACCTGTTTCTAAATTTGAGATTGCTATGGATAATAGTTATGCAGACATGGAAGATCCGGCCATAACTGTGGAGTTTCCTATTAGTACTAAAGGAAAGTTTGAAGGAGCGAGAATTTTGGCTTGGACAACTACTCCTTGGACCTTGCCGGCTAACAGAGCATTAGTTGTTGACAAAGACGAAATCTATGTAGAGTTGGAATCGCTTGAGCCTGGCAACGCTTATATTGTAGCTGAAAAAAGGCTAAAGGCGGTTTTGGGCAAGGATAAATACAAAACTCTTAAAAGATTTAAAGGAAAAGAACTTTTGGGGTTAGAGTATCAACCACTTTATGATTATTTTCCGCCAAACGAAAACGATTTTAAAATTTATCACTGTAAAGATATGGTGAATATGGAGGAGGGGACAGGCGTGGTTCATTCAGCGCCCGGATTTGGGGAAATTGATACTGAGATGGGTAGGCACTATAATTTGACTCTGATGTCTAATATTGATGATGAAGGTAGGTTTATTCAGGAAGTTAAAGATTTTAAGGGATTATATGTCAAGGCAGCCGACCCCTTGATTATTGAAGATTTGAGAAGAAGGGGTTTGTTATTCAAGGAAGCAAAAATAACTCACAGATATCCCTATTGTTATAGATGTGAAACCCCATTAATTTATCGAGCCGTTAAGGCTTGGTTTGTGAATATTCAGGAAATAAAAAAGGAAATGTTGCGATTGAATCAGAATATTAATTGGGTGCCAGAGCATTTTAAAGAAGGGCGAGTTAAAAATACTATTGCTGAAGCACCTAATTGGTGTGTTTCGAGGACAAGATATTGGGCTACAATAATGCCGATTTGGGAATGTAAAAAATGTGGGAACTTGAAGGTGATGGGATCAATAAAAGAAATCGAGGAAAATTCGGTTGAGGAAATCAAGGTGACTGATCTGCACCGAACTGGTGTTGATCACATAAAATTTAGATGTGAGAAGTGCGGTGGTCTTATGAGCCGGATACCTGAAGTACTTGACTGCTGGTTTGAATCAGGCTCAATGCCTTATGCGGAGTGGCACTACCCATTTGAGAACAAGGTTGCTTTTGAAAAATCCTTTCCGGCTGATTATATTGTTGAATATGTTGGTCAAATTCGGGCTTGGTTTTATTACCTTCATGCCTTGTCAACTGTTTTGTTCAAATCACATTGTTTCAAAAACGTAGTTGTTACAGGAACAATGGCTGGTACTGATGGAAGGAAAATGAGCAAAGTTTATGGGAATTATCCTGACCCCAAAGAAGTTCTTAAAAAATATGGAGGCGATGCCCTTCGTCTTTATTTAATGGGATCCAAATTAATGTCTGGCAGGGATATTAATATTACCAAAGGCGATGCATTGCTTGACCAGGTTAAAATTATATTACTGCCCTTATGGAACTCTTATAAATTTTTTGCTAGTTTTGCTAATCTTGCTGATTGGGGGCCGGATAATAAACTGCCTCAGAGTGATAATATTCTTGATCAATGGGTTATTAGCAGGACTAACCAATTTCATATTGAGTTTTCAACTAATATGGATAAATATTATATTCCTGAAGCAACTAATTTAATTCAAGGATTTATTGAAGATTTGTCTAGGTGGTATATTAGAAGATCAAGAAATAGATTTAGAAAAGGCGAGAGAGATGCTATAGTCACACTTTATTGGGTCTTGCTTAAATCTATTAAAATAGTTGCACCACTAATTCCTTTTATTACTGAAGAAATTTATCAAAATTTAACAGCAGGAAAAGAAAAAGAATCTGTCCATTTAGAGTTTTGGCCAGAAAAAGAAAAAGTTAATCAAGAATTACTTGATAAAATGGAGCTCATGCGCAGGGTCTGTAGTTTGGGACATGCAGCAAGGAAGAAAGCGGGAATTAAAGTAAGACAACCCTTAGCTTCGCTAAATGTCAAATGTCAAACGTCAAATGTCAAAGATAATAAGGAATTGATAGATTTAATAAAAGACGAATTAAATGTAAAAGACGTTAAGTTCGTCAGGACAATTAAAATAGAGAAGAATTTAGTTGTCGAGAGAGAAAATAGTCTTGAGATAGCTTTGAATACTCGGATAACTCCAGAATTGAAAGAAGAAGGAATGATTAGAGAGGTTGTAAGGCAAATTCAGGGAATGAGGAAAAAGGCAGGATACAAGCCTCGTCATAGGATTTTGATTCAGTGTTCTGGGACAGACTTTTTAAACAAGATCTTAGAAAAAAACAAAGAATTTATCTTAAGGAGGACAATAGCTGAAGAATTCCAATTAGGTAAGCGGCCAAAACAAGTCTTTGATGTGGAAAGAGATATGAAAATTGAAGGGCAAAACCTTTGGCTGGCAATCAAGAAATTATGAAGAGAGTGTTTAAGGAAGGATTAAAGGCTTTTTGCATCTCATAAATTAAGGGCAATTATTACTTTACAATATGTTTGTTCACTACCGGAGCGAGGCTTTTATCTTAAAAAGAGTTGAAAGGGGAGAATCGGACAGGCTTTTTACTGTTTTTACAAAAGAATTCGGCAAGTTGGAGGTTTTGGGAAAAGCAATCAGAAAAATTAAATCAAAGTTAAGAGCAGGAGCCCCCCTTTTTTCAAAAAGCGAAATCGAGTTCATTCAGGGAAAAACTTTCAAAATCTTAACAGATGCCATCTTAATTGAAGAATTTAAAAATATAAAAGAAGATTTGGGGAAGTTAGAAATAGCCTTAAAAGTCTCAGATTTGTTAGATGGACTTTTAAAGGGTGAACAAAAAGATAAAAAGGTTTGGAGGCTGTTGGGGGAGACATTTGATGAGCTGAATAACTGTTCCATACTCCATACTTTACATTCCTTGATTTATTACCATTTCTTTTTTAAACTCCTGAAAATTTTAGGCTATTCTCCTAGCTTGGCAAGCTGTGCTTTTTGTCAGAAAAATTTAGGGACCAAAATCTCTTTTTCTTTTGAACAGAGAGGATTGATATGTTATCCTTGTTCAAGAAGATTAAAAAAGGAGGGAGATTCTACAATCTTTGAAATAAGAGCTAAAAGAATCGAGTTTTTAAGGAATCTTTTAGAAAAAGATTTTTCTTTCTTAAAAAAAATGAAATTGGAGGCAGAGGATCTGAAATTTCTTGAGAAATTTTCAAAAAGGTATCTTGCTTTTGTTTTTTAACATACCTCTGGGGATATCTTCTCTTTGCTTAAAATATGAAAAAAACCACTCTTTTAATTTTGTTTTTACTTCTTTTTGGGGTTGCAATTTCTTTTTACTTTTATCGTAAAAATATTTTCTCAAAAGAGGTTTTGAAGTTAGAGATTTTAGGGCCTGAAGAAACAAAGATGGGGGAGGAAATAGAATATGTTGTTAGATACAAAAATCAGGGAAATATTACCCTAGAAGAAGCAGAGTTGATTTTTGAATACCCAGAGTCTACCTTTCCTCCTGAAGGAGAAAGCAGGGCTATTAAAGATTTAGAAGATATTTATCCTGGTGAAGAGGGCTCTCAAACCTTTAAAGCAAGATTATTTGGTAATACTGGAGAAACAAAGAAAGCTAAGGCTTCTCTTTCCTATCGTCCCAAGAACTTAAAAGCCCTTTTTGAATCAAAAACGACTTTTATAACTAAAATTACCTCGGTTCCTCTCAGTTTTGAAATTGATTCACCTTCAAGGATTGAGATAGGAAAAACTTTTTCCTTCAGAATAAATTATTTTTCAAGTGCAGATTACCTACTTTCAGATTTGAGAGTAAAAGTTAATTATCCTTCAGGTTTTGAGTTTTCAGGGAGTACTCCCCCTGCTTTGGAGAGAACAGAGTGGGATATAGGGCTTTTGAATCCGGCTGAAGGGGGGAGAATTGAGATCTCAGGAAGATTGGAGGGGGAGGTAAGAGAAGAAAAAATTTTTCGGGCAACATTAGGTTTATGGAAAGAAGGAAACTTTATTCTATTAAAGGAGGCGACAAGGGGAGTTCAGATTGTAAAGCCCCATTTATACGTTTCCTATTTAATCAACGGATCCCCTGAATATGTTGCCAGTCCCGGAGATTTTCTCCATTTTGAGATTTTCTTTAGGAATATTGGTGAAGAACCATTCAGGGATTTATTCTTGGTAACAAGATTAAGAGGGGAAGCTTTCGATTTTGATACCTTGAGAACAGAAGATGGGGACTTCCAAAAAGATGTAAGCTTTATTCTCTGGGATTGGAAAAAAGCTCCCCTTTTAAAGTTTTTAGGGCCCCAAGAAGAGGGAAAGGTTGAATTCTGGGTAAAATTGAAAAGAACATGGGAGCCACTTGAGAGCAATCCTGAACTTGGAGTCGAAGTTGAGATTTCTAAAGTGAAAGAAACTTTCATGCTTCGAGTTAATTCTCTATTGGAATTGAAACAATCAGTCTTTTTCAAGGAAGAAAAATTCGAAAATAAAGGAGCTCTTCCCCCTAAAGTTTCAGAAACTACAACCTATAGTGTAGTTTGGAAAACAAAAAATCATTACAACGATGTTGGAAATGTAAAGGTAAAAGCTATTTTACCAAAGCAAGCGAAATTAACAGGAGAGATTTTTCCTAAGGATTCAGAATTAACTTTTGATTTAAAAAGTAGGGAAATTGTTTGGAACATTGGAGAGTTGAAAGCAGGTTCTGGCATTTCAACACCCGAAAAATCCATTGCCTTTCAAATTGCTTTTACACCCACTGAAGATCAAAAAGGAAAAGTTGCTCTTTTGATTAATGAGGCCAGAATTGAGGGGGAAGATCTGTGGGCAAAAAAGACAATAGAAGCTATGACTCCTGGTGTTGATACAACCTTGCCTGATGACCCAACTGTAAGTGAAGAAATGGGAATTGTTGAGTAAATATCTTTCGTCAATTATGGAAAATCTAATGAAAAAAATTGTATCACTTTGTAAAAGGAGAGGTTTTGTTTTTCCAAATTCTGAAATTTACGGTGGTATTAGAGGTTTTTACGATTACGGTCCATTGGGGACGGAATTAAAAAACAATATCAAAAAAGAGTGGTGGCGAGAAATGGTTGATTCAAGAGATGATGTTGTAGGTATTGATGGAGCAATTATTACCCATCCTAAAGTCTGGGAGGCTTCAGGCCATGTCGAAGGATTCACCGATCCCTTAGTTGAATGTAAAAAATGTCACAAAAGATTTAGGGCTGACCATTTAGTTAAAGACTTGGAGATAAGAGAGACAGGGGCAGCGGGAGAGGAGCTGGTTAAGAAATTGACTAAAGCTTTAAAAGGAATAAAATGTCCTGAATGTGAGGGGGAATTAACCGAACCTCGGCGTTTCAATCTTTTGGTTGAGGCTGAATTGGGTGTAGTGGAAAAAGAAAAAAGAAAAGTCTATCTGCGAGGTGAAGCCTGCCAGAATATTTATTTGAACTATGAAAATGTTTTAAAGTCTACACGCCTTAAGATTCCCTTTGGAATTGCTCAGATTGGAAAAGCTTTTAGGAATGAGATTACTCCAAAGAACTTTTTGTATCGTCAAAGAGAATTTGAACAGTGGGACCTACAATGGTTTTGCAAACCTGAAGAAATGGAAAAGTGGTATGAATTCTGGAAAGAAGAGAGAATGAGATGGTACAAAAACTTGGTTAATCACAAAGAGAAGATTAGATTTCGCCAGCATAAATCAGATGAATTAGCTCATTATACCAAGGTAGCTTTTGATATAGAATTTGAGAGCCCTCTTGGTTGGTTAGAATGGGAAGGAATTCATTGGCGAGGAGATTGGGATCTTTCTCGACATGGAAAGTTTTCAGGCAAGGACTTTACCTACAAAGACCCTGAAATAGGGGAGATGTTTTTGCCCCATATTGTAGAAACCTCAGGTGGAGTTGATAGAACTTTTCTCTTTTTACTTTTTGATGCTTACCAGGAAGAGAAAATCAAAGGAGAAAAAAGAGTGGTTTTAAAATTAAGACCTGATTTAGCCCCAATTAAAGTGGCGGTTTTTCCTCTTTTGGCAAATAAGCCAAAACTTGTTCAGAAAGCCAGAAAAGTTTATGAGATGTTAAAACCTGAATTTTCTACTGCTTGGGATGA
>JAUWXI010000004.1 GCA_030616435.1 Candidatus Parcubacteria bacterium
ATAAAAGTTTTCTTTTCCAAAAATTTCTTTGTATTTCAAAGCCAAATTTTTTGCCTCTTCTATTTTCTTTGCCAGAATCAACTTTGGGATCTTTCCTTGAAGGCAGCCAGAAAGAGCAATAAGACCTTCTGCATATTGAGACAGAAGTTCTTCATCAATTCTAGGTTTGTAATAAAAGCCCTCAAGATGGGCCTTTGTAACGAGTTTGACTAAATTTTTGTATCCCTTTTTGTCTTTTACTAATAAGATTAGGTGATATCTTTTATCATCAATATGGGGTCTTCTTTGAAATCTGCTTTCAAAAGCTTGATACACTTCACAGCCAATAATGGGCTTTATACCTTTAGCCTTAGCTTTCTTATAAAATTCGACGGCTCCATATAAAACCCCATGATCGGTTAAGGCTACAGAATCCATTCCCAATTTTTGAACATAATCTAACAGCTCATCAATTTTAGGTAAGCCATCCAACAAGGAGTAGTGACTATGAACATGCAAGTGAGTGAATTTCATGTTTAGGTGATAGGTGAGTAAGGAATTATTTCATTATAAACAACAAAAAATCTTTTGGCAAACCTGTGGATAGCTTATGATATAATGCTTTAATGAATTTGAGAGAAGAGAAAAAATTATGGAGAAAAGGTTTCAAGAGGGTTGCTGGTCTTGATGAGGCAGGAAGAGGACCATTAGCTGGACCCGTGACTGCTACTGCGGTTACTATCTGGCAAATTCCAAGTTCCAAATTTCAAATTGCAAATAAATTAAAGAAAATAGGAGACTCTAAGAAGCTCTTTCCAAAAAGACGAGAAGAGTTTTATAAAATTTTGATTAAATGTCCAACAATAGAGTGGGGGATAGGCAGAGTAGGACCGAAGGTGATTGACAGAATTAATATTTTGGAGGCAACAAAGTTGGCCATGAAAAGGGCGGTAAAGAACTTAGAGAGAAAAAGCAAGACCAAAATTGATTTCTTAGTCTTGGATGGAAATTTCAAAATTGATCATGAAATTTCTCAAAGGCCAATTATAAAGGCAGACCAAAAAATATTTTCTTGCCAAGCAGCTTCAATTATTAGTAAAGTAACAAGAGATAGAGCAATGAAAAGATACCACAAAAAGTATCCTCAATATGGCTTTGACAAACACAAGGGCTACCCCACAAAATTTCATTTAAAAATGCTGAAAAAATATGGTCCTTGTAAAATTCACAGAAAAAGTTTTTCTCCGGTAAAAACTTGCCCTTCTAAATAATTTTAGGTAAAATTAGGAATATGGCTGTTCCCAAAAAAAGACATACAAAATCGAAAAGGAACAAGAGAAGGATGCACATCTACCTTCAAGAACCTGCTTTAACGACCTGTCCTAAATGTGGAAAGAAAACAAGGTTTCACACAGTTTGTCCTTATTGCGGTTACTACAAAGAAAGGGAAATAATAAAGGTTTTAGAAAAATTAACAAAAAAAGAAAGGAAAGAAAAGGAAAAAGAAATTAGAGTTAAAGAGAAAGGAGAAGTTAAGAAGAAAAAACCTTTAACTTTAAAGGAACTTTCAAAGAAATAAAGCTATGTCATCCCGGCATCTTTCAAGGTCTATTGCTCTTCAAAGCCTTTATGAGTGGGACTTTTATGGTAAAAAGTCCGATATTTTAGATAAGATTTTAAAGAGGAACATTAAAGAGTTTGGTCCAGGACTCAAGGATGAAGAATTTGCCAAAAAATTGGCTAAAGGGGTTAAAAAGCACCTTTCACAGATTGACAAAGTCATTAAAATTACCGCTCCCCAATGGCCCATAGAGCAAATAGCCATTGTTGATAGAAACGCTTTGAGGATTGGAATTTTTGAGCTTTTGTATGGAGATAAGAAAGCTGTTCCTCCAAAAGTAGCCATTAATGAAGCTATTGAGTTGGCAAAGAGTTTTGGAGGGAGAAATTCTGGAAAATTTGTCAACGGTGTTCTGGGAACAGTTTATCAAGAACTGAAAAAATGAAAGATTTTTTAAAACTTGAAAAGAAGATAAATCTCAATTTCAAAAACAAGGACCTTTTAGTTCAGGCCTTTTGTCATCGTTCTTATCTTAATGAAAAGCCAGAATTTAAGTTAGACCATAATGAGAGATTGGAGTTTTTAGGAGATGCTGTTTTAGAGCTTGTTGTTACAGAATATTTGTATCAAAATTATCCCCAAAAACCTGAAGGTGAATTGACAAGCTGGAGGGCAGCTTTAGTCAATGCTGAAAATCTTTCAAAGATTGCTCAATCTTTAGGGTTTAGCGATTTTCTTTTACTTTCAAAAGGGGAGACTAAGACTTTGGGTAAGGCTCGAAAATATATCTTGGCAGACACCTTCGAAGCCTTAATAGGAGCTACTTTTCTTGATTTAGGATATAAAACTTGCCAGGATTTTATTAAGCAAGTCATAATAAAAGAACTTCCCCATATTATTGAGGCTGGCCTTTTTAGAGATGCCAAGTCTTGCTTTCAAGAAGAAGCTCAAGAGAGAATAAGGATTACCCCAATTTACAAGGTTTTAGACGAATGGGGCCCAGATCATGCAAAACATTTTATTGTTGGAGTTTTTTTAGGAGAGAATTTGGTGGCAAAAGGAGAAGGTTTTTCCAAGCAGGAAGCAGAGCAAGAAGCTGCTAAAAAAGGTCTAGAAACCAAGGGTTGGTAATATGTTAAGAATAAGATTTTTTAGAACAGGAAAGAAAAATCAACCATTTTTTAGGATAGTGGTTACAGACAGAAGACACCCTCCAAGAGGAGGGAGGTTTTTGGAAATTCTGGGATTCTTCAATCCTTTGACAAAAGAAAGAAAATTAAAAAAAGAAAGAATCAAGCATTGGATATCTGTAGGAGCTCAACCCTCAGATTCTGTTTATAATTTATTAATTGAAGAAAAGGTTTTAGAAGGTAAAAAGGTTCCAGTTCACAAAAAGAAAAAGAAAGAAAAGAAAGAGAAACCAAAGAAAGAAAAGCCAAAAGAGGAGAAGCCAAAAGAGGAGAAAGTTAAAGAGAAAGAAAAGCCGAAAGAGCCCAAGAAAGAAATTAAAGAGGAAAAGCCACGTGAAGAGAAAGTAAGTGAAGAGAAAGTAAGTGGAGAGAAAGTAAAAGAGCCAGAAAAACCTCCCCAAGAAAAAGAAAAAACCTCTTGACATTTTTTTAAAAAAGAGTAAAATTCAAATAGTAAGATTGAATAGTAGCTTTCGCCAGCTTAGCTGGTTTTCAGATTCCTCCTGAATCCATTGAAATCGGATATCGATAGATCTGAATCAAAGGAGAGAATCACAGAAAGGTCGGGCTACTAGAATAGGTGTATAACGAATTAGATAAATATGGCAGCTAAAGCTTCTGATCAGGAATTTCTTGAGTATATTGTAAAAGGCCTGGTAGACAATCCAGATGATGTGAAGGTGGAAAGGAAAGTTGATGAGATGGGTGTTTTACTTTCTTTGAAAGTAAACCCTGAGGATATGGGTCAGATTATTGGCAGGGGAGGGTCTACAGCAAGGGCTATCAGGACTTTGCTCCGGATTGTAGGTTTGAAGAGTCGTGCTCGAGTGAACCTGAAGATAGAGGAACCTACAGGAGCAGTTCGGGAGAAAAAAACTCCTGCCAAGAAAGAACTCGAAGAGTTAGAATTGTAAAAAAGTTTACAGTTCCTGAAAATGGTGCTACCATAATCTGGAGCGCCATTTTCATTTATGATGAAGTTTGATATTGTCACAATTTTTCCTGAGATTTTTGAGTCTTATCTTAATGAATCAATTATTAAAAGAGCTCAAAAAGAGCAGCTGATTAAAATTAAAGTTCATAATTTGAGAGATTTTACTGGAGATATTCATCAGACAGTTGATGATCGACCTTTCGGTGGAGGTAGGGGAATGGTGATGAAGGTTGAGCCAATCTACAAAGCCGTAAAAGCTATAAAAGGCCCAAAAGCTAAGGTGCTCTTATTTAGCCCGAGAGGGAAAAAATTTAACCAAAAAAAAGCTTTTGAGTTTTCAAAATTGGGTCAATTGATTATGATTTGTGGCCGTTATGAAGGTATTGATGAAAGAGTGGCAGAATACATTGCTGATGAAACCATCTCAATTGGAGATTATGTTTTGATGGGAGGAGAAATCGCTGCCGTAGTTGTTATTGAATCAGTTGCCAGATTAATTCCTGGAGTTATTGGCAAGTTAGAGCTTTTGAAAGAGAGACTCTCAAAAGAAAAGGGATTTATAGTTTATCCCCAGTACACAAGACCTGAAACTTTCTCTCCTAAAAAGAGAGTTGAATGGAAGGTTCCGGAAGTTTTGTTGTCTGGAAATCACAAAAGGATTAAAGAATGGAGAAAAAAATATTCAAAAATTGTTGGGGAATCTAGTAAAGAATAATTTGAAAAAAATAACTTTCAGTGTTAAAGTATAAGAACCTGCTTGCTTCGTTCGCAGAACCTTGCTTTCTCACTTCGTTCGAAAATAAAAAAATAAGGGTAGGTACCAAAGTGGCCAAATGGACGACGCTGTAAACGTCGTGGCTTCATGCCTTCGGGGGTTCGAATCCCTCCCTGCCCATCTCACTTTGCCAGGATAGCTCAGTTGGTAAGAGCACATCATTGGTAATGATGAGGTCGGCGGTTCGATTCCGCCTCCTGGCTCTATGCCTAAAAGAAGAAAACCATTTGTTAAATTTCAATGTCAGGTTTGCAAAAGAATTAGTTATTATATTCACAAATCCAAGCAGGTTGAAGGAAAATTGGAATTGAAAAAATTTTGTAAATTTTGTCGCAAACATACTTTACATAAAGAAGTTAAATGATTTTCCTTAAAGGAAGGGGACGTTCGTTAATTGGCAAACGGCGGCTCTCCAAAAGCCGTCCTGCAGGTTCGAGTCCTGCCGTCCCTGCTATGATAAAATTTTCAAAAATTTTTGGTTGGATTCTTTTGTTTTTAGGCCTTTTGATTATTTCTTATTCTCTTTACTCCTCTTATCAAATTTTTACCGGTAAAGAGAATGTTCCCCAAATCTTTGTAGCAAAAGAAGGTCTTGGAGAAGGGATTAAGATTCCTTTTCCAGGAAAAGAGGTTGAGATTCCAATACCTGAGCAACTCCAGAAAATTTTGTCTTCGGGGTTTCTTTCTCCAAAAATTCTAAATTTGATTAGTTGGTCAATTTGGGCCTCGATTTTAATTTTTGCAGGCAGTAGGATATCTTCTCTTGGAATTCAATTGATAAAGTAATATGGCTCTTTTAGATGATTTAATAAAAAGAGGATGGTTGAAGACAGAAAAGATAATTAAAGCTTTTGAGGAAATTAAAAGGGTAGATTTTTTGCCAGAAAATGTAAAAGACTTGGCAGAATTAAACGAGGCTTTACCAATAGGGCGGGGACAAACGATTTCTCAGCCCTTAGTGGTGGCCTTTATGCTGGAACTATTAAAACCCGAAAAAGGAGATAAAATTTTGGATGTGGGGTCTGGCTCTGGTTGGACAAGTGCCCTCTTAGCTCATATTGTAGGCAAAGAGGGTAAAATTATAGCAATAGAAATAATTCCAGAATTGACGGAGTTTGGAAAAAAGAATGTCAAAAAATATAATTTTGTAGAAAAGGGAATTGTAAAATTTGTTTGTGCTGATGGTTCAAGAGGTTATCAAGATGAAGCTCCTTTTGACAAGATTTTGGCTTCAGCTTCAGCCAGGGAAATTCCAAAGGCCTGGAAGGAACAGTTGAAAATTGGGGGTAGAATTGTTACGCCTATAGGTTCTTCAATCTGGTTTTTTTTGAAGAAATCAGATAAAGAATTTGAAGGAACCGAATATCCAGGATTTGTTTTTGTTCCCCTGATAGAAAGATGAAAAAACTTCTTTTGTTCTTAATTTTAGTTGGTTTTTTTATTTGGACTCTTTTTCCAAGAGAGCCAGGTGTTAAAATTTCCAAAGAATTTTTAATTGAAAAAGGAGATGGTATTTGGGAGATTGCCTCTAGTTTGGAAAAAGAAGATCTGGTAAAGAATAGATTTTCTTTTATCCTGTATTTATTTTTAAAGGGAAGAATAAGAGATGTAAAGGCAGGATACTATTTACTTTCTCCTTCTCTTTCTGTTTTTGAAATTACAAAGAAGCTAATTGAGGGTGAAGCAATCAAAGAAAAAATAACTATTATTGAAGGCTGGTCAAAAAAAGATATTGCAAGTTATTTTGAAGAGAAAAATGTCTGTTCTGAAACTGAATTTTTAAAGATAATAAAATTTGAAAATTGGAAAGAAGATTACGATTTTTTCAAGGAGGATATTGCCACAGAGGATATTGAGGGTTATTTATTTCCTGACACTTACTTTGTCGAAAAGAAAGTTTCTTGTGAGCAGCTTGTAAGACAGATGTTAGAAAATTTTGATGAGAAATTGGATTTTGAGATGAAAAGAGAAATTTTTGCTCAAAAAAAGAAGATTTTTGAAATTGTTACTATGGGCTCCTTAATTGAGAAAGAGGTGAAAACTTTAGAAGAGAAAAAATTGGTCTCTGGAATTTTATGGAAAAGGTTAGAAAATGATATCCCTTTGCAAATTGATGCCACCATTAGCTTTATTACTGGCAAAAAGACAACAAAAGTTTCAAAAGAAGAAACTGAAATTGATTCCCCTTACAATACTTATAAATACAAAAACCTACCAAAGGGTCCAATTTGCAATCCTGGACTCGAAAGTATTAAAGCTGCTATATACCCAGAAGATAGTGAGTATTGGTATTACTTATCGACACCTTCTGGAGAAACTATTTTTAGCAAAACTCTCAAAGAACATAATATAGCCAAGGCTAAGTTTTTAAAATGAACAAGGTCTTTACTTTTTTGGGAATAATTGTTATTATACCTCTGGGGATAATTTTAAAATGCCAGAGAAAAGTTTAGAAGGTAAAAAAGCAGCTTTTATTGTAGCTTTTCGAGATTTTCGAGACGATGAATATTTTGTTCCAAAAAAGAGCTTGGAGGATGCTGGAATTGAAATTTTAACAGTAAGTACAAAAGAGGGTACTGCTATTGGAGCTGATGGTGGAGAAGTAAAAGTTGATTTCTTGCTTGGAAATCTTGTAGTTTCAGATTTTGATGCCATAGTTTTTATTGGAGGGCCAGGGGCCCTTGGAGATTTAGATAATGAAGAGAGTTATAGGGTAGCTAGAGAAGCTATTGAAAATGATAAGGTTTTGGCAGCAATTTGTATTTCTTCGACAATTTTGGCTAAAGCCGGAATTCTTGAAGGAAAGAAAGCTACTGTTTGGTCGAGCCCCTTAAACAAAAAACCAATTGAGATTTTGCAAGAAAATGGGGCAATTTTTGAAGATGAAAGCGTAGTAGTTGATGGAAAAATTGTGACTGGAAACGGACCCCAAGCAGCAAAACAATTTGGAGAAACATTAGTTAGAGTATTAACTAAAGATTAATTATTAAGTTAAAAGTCCACAGACAGCAGGTAGCAAAAGCATAAAGCCTGCCTAGGATCAAAATTTAAGCTGTCTGTGGATAACCACAGATTTTTTTATGGCCATAACTAAAGAACAAAAAAAGAAAATCATTGAAGAGCTGAAAGAAAAACTTGAAAAGCAAAAAGCAATCGTTTTTGTTGATTTTCAGAATTTGAAGGCAAGTAATTTGTTTGAGCTAAGAAGAAAATTAGAAGAAAAGGATTGTGAATTAAAGGTGTTAAAGAAAACATTGATGAATTTGGCTTTTAAAGAAAAAGGTTTTAAAGTTGATTTTGAAAAGCTAGAAGGGCAACTGGCTTTAGTCTTTTCTTTTAAAGAGGAGATTTTACCAGCAAAGATGGTTTATGAGTTTGCGAAAAAGTTTGAGGGACCAAAAATTTTGGGAGGCTATATTAAAGATGAGTTTTTACAAGCAAATACAATGATCGAGTTGGCAAAGTTACCTTCAAAAGAGGAGCTTTTGGCAAAATTAGTTGGAAGCTTGAGGGCTCCAATTTCCAACTTCCAAATGCTTTTAAAGGAGCCCTCACAAAGGTTGATTTTTGCCTTAAAGGCAATAAAATAGTAAAGTAATTAATTATTAAAATTTCATGACTGAAGAAGAAACAAAAGAAACAGAAGAGAAAGAAGAAGAAAAGAAAGAACCCTTCTCTGCTGAAGCTACGGCGGGCAAGGAAAAACCTGAAGAAAAAAAAGAAAAGGAAAAGCCAGAGGAAAAGAAACCAGAAGAACCAATCGAAGCTGCAGCAGAAAAGAAAGCTGTAGAAGCTGTAGAAGAGAAGAAAGAAGAGAAAGTTAAGAAAGAGGTAAAAAAAGAAGAGAAACCTAAGAAAGAAGTTAAAGTTCCGAAAAAATTCAAACAGTTAGTTAAGGAAATTGAAGATCTCAAGGTTTCAGATTTAGCGGAATTGGTAAAGATTTTGGAGGAAAAATTAGGTGTTTCTGCTGTTCCTCAGGTTGTAGCAGCTCCAGCAGCTGCAGTAGTTCCTGAAGCTAAAGCTCCAGAAAAACAAATTTTCACTATTGAATTGAAAACAATAGGGGAAAAGAAAATTGAGGTTATCAAGGCAGTTAGAGATGTTGCTGGTAAAGGCCTGAAAGAAGCTAAAGACTTGGTTGATGCAGTAGCTAAGGATCCTCAGATACTAAAAGAAAATGTAAAGAAAGAAGAAGCTGAAGAGATAAAAAAGAAACTGGAAGCAGCAGGTGCTACAGTTGAATTAAAATAACTCTCCTATCTGAATAGGGGAGGGGGGGCGGTTAGCTCAGTAGGTAAGAGCGTGCGTTTCACATGCGCAAGGTCAGTGGTTCGAATCCACTACCGCCCATATAATATTTCCAATAAAAAGAGTCTCCTCGAGACTCTTTTTATGTTGGACTATACAAAAAAGGAAAAATTGGCTAAATTAGAAGAAATGAGCTTATTTTAAAAATTAACTTTTTATAAACCCGAAGTTAAAAACATGATAGGCATATTTGATTCTGGTCTTGGTGGCTTAATTACTTTAAAGACTTTAATAAAAGAACTTCCAGATTATGATTATATTTATTTTGGAGATACAGCCTATTTGCCCTTTGGAGATAAATCCCAAAAGATAATCCACCAACGCACTTTAAAAGCTGTTGATTTTTTATTTAAAAAAGGTTGTTATCTTGTGATTTTAGCCTGTCATACAGCTGCATCTCAGGCCTTGGGTAGAATCCAAAGAGAATATTTACCAGAAAATTATCCAGAAAGGAGAGTTTTGGGGGTTACAATTCCACTTTGCGAAGCAGTTGTTGAGAATTTATCAGAAAATTTAAGAGTTGGGGTTTTAGCTACAAAAGCTACTTGCTACTCAGGGAGTTTTGAGAAAGAGTTGAGGAAATTGAATCCTAAAATAGAGCTATTTTGCCAACCAGCTCCTCTTTTGGTCCCAATCATTGAGGAGGGAAAATGGGATTGGAAAGGATTAGAGCTTTGTCTGAAAGAATATTTAAATCCCTTAATTGAGAAAGAGATTTCCCTTCTGATTTTAGGATGTACTCATTATTCTTTAATTAAGAATAAAATTAACAAGATTTTAAAAGGCAAAATTGAGATCATCTCAGCAGATGAAGTTTTGCCATTGAAATTAAAAGATTATCTTTGCAGGCATTCCGAAATCGAAGACAAAATTTCAAAGAGAAAAAGAAAGACTTATTTTGTTACAGATTTCAGTTCCCATCTTGAGGAGATGGCTAAGAGGTTTTTTGGCAGGAAAATTGAGATAAAATTGGTGGATTTGGATTGAGAGGTTATCGTATTATCTTTACTGCCTTGTTAAGCCTTTTTAAGGATATTCTTGTTTGGATGAGGCGGGTGAGGCTACTGGTGATGACATTAAGCGTTCCCTGGGTTTCTCGAAGATAAGCGCTTACTAAAATTAAATCTCCAACTGGAGCTGTGTTGGTAACTATTTTATAAAGGACAAACAAAATAGCAGCACCTATAATAGTACTGGATAGAGCTTGCAATAAAGCCCACCGCCAGTTGTTTATATTATCAACAGAAACTATAGCTTTATATAGTTCTTTTCCTTCTCGATCAATTCTCTCTGCAAAAGTACCACCGTCCTCTCTTTCTCTCCACACTTCAGGGGTTTTGCGGTAAGTGGTTCCCCAAAAGACTTCAGCTGCCTTAGAATATTTTTTAAGTTTTCGGCTATACAGCTTTATTGCAAAATAGTCTATTGTCAGGTAGGCAATTCCATACACTACTAACAAAAATAAGTAATCTATATTCGCTTGTAAAAGTATGAGCGGAATGACAATAAGATTTACCGGTAGCTGTAATATGTACTCTTTATAGAAATCCACCAGAGATTTAATATCTTCGCTGGCTTTTTTTACTGCTTGAACCGCTTCTCCTGTTTTTTTACCTTTACGAATTTCTGTTTTTTCTGAGAAAAAGGTAGCTAAAGAAATCTTTAGTTTGGCTCCGATTTTTTCCAGTCCAAATTTCGAGCGCAACCTCACAAAATCTTCTGTTATTTTGTTTAAAATCATCAGGCCAGCCCAAAGACCAGCTTCCCGCCAATTATCTGGATTTTGGCTTATAATATTTATAATTTTAGAAAATGCATAGGGCCAGAAAAGAATTTGAACAAAAGAAAAAATTCTAAAGAGAGAAGATAAGAATATCTGAGTTTTATATTCTTGAAGAAAATTTTTGAAAAACTTTTTCATAACTCAGGGGAAATTTATGCTTATTTAATAATAAAGCCCTTCTATTAGCATGTCAATTTTGAATTTTCAAAAATCATTTACAAAGAAGGGAAAATTGGCTAAATTGAAGGAGATAAAGCAAGGAAAATAGAGAGAATTATTATGAATGAGAAAATCAGAGCTCATATTTTTGTTCAAGGCATGGTCCAGGGGGTATTTTTTAGAGTGAAAACTCGTCAAAAAGCAAAAGTGCTTGGAGTAACTGGTTGGGTTAAAAACTTGCCAGATGGCCGGGTAGAAGCGGTTTTTGAGGGCGGAAAAGAAAAAGTTGAACAGATAATAGAATGGATTAAAAAAGGCCCTCTATTCTCAAGAGTAGATGATGTCAAGGTTGATTTTGAAGAATACAAAGGTGAATTTGAAAATTTTGAAATAAGACATTAAAATCCAATCTTTTTAATCCCCAAAGGTTCACTAAAAATTTATGAAAGAAAAAATCAAAAGATTCTTTTTGTTATTAGGTATCTCAATGGCATTAGTTTCAGCTTGTGTGTGGCTTTCTTTTTTAATATGCTTTTTTATAAATCCTGACAGTTATGAAATTATTGGAGAATCTAATAGGTTGATTTCTGGTCTTGAGATTTTATTACAAGTAAATGTTATTATAGTTTTGTGTTATCTTTTGGTTAAGAAATTATAGGATGAAGCCGGAAATAGGAGAAAGTAGTGTTAAATCTATTTTTTAGTCAACTTTTAGTCAAAGCTAAAATAAAAGTCGCCAAAGAAGCAATTTTTTGGTAGAATGAAAATATATGAAAAAAGAAATTGAGAAGTTAATAAAAAAGGTAAAAAAGTGTGCTAAGGATGTTTATAAGGAGTTAGGTGCTGGATGGACCGAATCAGTATATCAACAGGCAATGGAAGTGGCTCTGAGGGAGAAGGGGATAGATTATGAGGATCAAAGAGTTTTGCCAATTTCTTACAAAAACCATATTGTTGGAGAAGGCATTCCTGATTTAGTGATTTGGACCAAAGTTGGTAAAAAAAGAATAGCCATAGTGATTGATCTTAAATGGGAGGCATCGGTAAAAGAAGACCACCGAGTTCAAGTGGAAAAATACATTCAAGAACTTAAAAAGCAGGTGAGGCCAAATGAGGAGGTTTTAAATACAGGCTTTGTTATTAATTTTACAAAAGAGAAGGGTGGAAAAATTGAAGATGGTTTTGAAGATGTTGGCGGAGTGCAAGTTCTGAATGTGAAAGTTTAAACCTAGTCTTAAATTATTTATGAAAGAAGTTAAAATTCACGGCTTTAAAGTAAAATATGAAGATAATGCCAAAGCAGGGATAGATTATTTGCGTTATGATCTAGATAGTGAAGAAGCAAGGGTATTTTTTAATCAAGCAAAACTTAAAAAGTATGCTAAATTTGAAGACGATGACGATAGACAATTTACTCTTTCTTACAGTTCCGATAGCACCTATACTCTTGTGAGGAGATAATTAAGAAGTAAAAAAAGAGGCTATAATTTGAAAAATGAATGTTTATGAAGCAATTAAAAAAAGAAGGAGTGTGAGGGATTATAAGCCAGAGCCAGTGCCTGAAGAAAGTTTAAGGAGAATATTGGAGGCAGGGAGATTAGCTCCTTCAGCTCATAATGCCCAAGATTGGAAATTTGTAGTGGTAAAAGATTCAGAAAAAAGAAAGGCCTTAGCTAAAGCTGCCTTTGGCCAGGGTTTTGTTGCTAAAGCGCCGGTAGTGATTGTTGCTGTTGCCTTAAATCCAGAAGATGTGATGGGTGGTGGTGTTCCCACTTATGCAGTTGATTTAGCTATTGCTGTTGATCATATGACTCTTGCAGCTGTAGAGGAAGGATTGGGGACTTGTTGGATTGGGGCCTTTTCTCAAGGAGAAGTAAAAAGGATTTTAAATGTTCCACAAAAGTATAAAGTTGTTGCTTTACTAGCTCTTGGTTTTCCGGCTGATTCAGCTAAACCTAAAGTAAGGAAAAATTTAAAGGAAATAGTTTGTTTTGAAACTTTTTGCGAGTAGAAAAAAAATGATATTTTCTTTGAAAAAAATCATTCGCAGTTTTCAACATGCTTTCCGTGGTTTAAAATATACTTTTAAAAAAGAGCAAACTTTTCGTATTCAAATAATAATAGCCTTAATTGTTATTACTTTAATGTTTTATTTTAATATTACTCCTTTAGAAAAGATTATTCTTTTAATTATGGTTTTTTCGGTTTTGTCTCTTGAATTAGTTAATACTACAGCTGAAAATATTTTAAATGTGGTAGAACCTAACTTCAGGCCCCGAGTCCAGATTATTAAAGATACAATGGCTGCTGCAGTTTTAGTAGCTGCTTTTGGTTCTCTAATCATTGGCTTAATAATTTTTCTACCTTATCTTTTTAAATAAAGAAATTAACAACTTTAATGAATTAAATATGAACCATGATTACAATTTACTATCGAACGATCAAAGATAAAAAAATTAGAAGACTCAAGAGAATTAAACGGGGGGCTTGGGTTAATGTTGTTGATCCAACAGAAAGAGAGGTTAAATACTTAAGAGAACTGGGAGTTGATGTTTCGTTTATTGAAGATGCTTTAGATCCTGATGAGCTTCCAAGAATTGAGATAGAGAATGGTACCATCTATGTTATGCTCAATGTTCCTCAGGAAGATAGAGGGAAGGTTTTGAATGTCCCACTTTTGGTTGTTATTACTAAAGATATTTTTGTTACTCTCTCCAAAAAGCATTTAGATTGCTTAAAACTTGTTTTGAGCAGGAGAGATATTTACACCACTCAAAAAATAAAAAACTTACTTCAGATTTGTCTTCAAACGGTTAACTTATATACCAAGGAAACTAGAATAATTAATAAAAAGATTGTTGCCAAAAAAGTTACTTTATCAGAGCTTAAAAACAAAGATATTGTTGCCTTAATTGAACTGGAAGAAGCTCTGAGCGAGTTTATTACCTCACTTGTCTCTCTAATAGGCATTTTTGAAAAAATTCTTAGCGGAAAGTATGTAAAAGTTTTTGAAGCCGACCAGGAATTAGTGGAGGATTTAATTATTGACTCACAGCAAAGCCTGGATATGTGTAAAACAAGTATTAAAAAAATTGTTAATATCAGAGAAGCTTATTCAACAATCTTAACTAACAATTTAAATAGAGTAATGAAAATTCTTGCCTTTTTAACTCTGGTTATGGGGATTCCTAATATTATTGCTGGATTCTATGGAATGAATGTCAGACTTCCTATTCAGGGTAATCCCTTAGCTTTCTTTTACATTTTCATTCTTGCTCTTGCTCTTTCTTTGATTTTTGTTTTAATTTTTTATTTGAAAAAATGGTTCTAATTTTTAATCTGAAGGTTTAAATACTCTATTGAGAATGGAAGAGGAAGTAAGAAAATTTTTTATTGGTATTGATTTAGGTGGAAAGACAAGAGCTAGCACTGGATTGTGTATCTTGGAGGAATTTAATGGCAAGCTTTTCCTTTCACAGGCATATTGCAAAATATGTCACGATCTAAGATATGCTGAACTTTTTGAGACCTTAAAGCCCTATCTGGAAAGAACAGAGGTTATTGCGATTGATGGACCTCTAACCTTAGGAAAAGGTAAGGGTTTAATGCGTCTTTATGAGAAGTTTTTGTCAACTAAAATCTTCAGGCAAGCGAGAGTGACACCTTTACCTCCTGCCTTAATGCCTTCTTTGAGTGTGATTGGACAAGAACTAGTTGAAGAATTTAAAGAATACGGCTTTGTTTTGGATAAAAATTTAATTGAAACCTTTCCAACTCTTGTTAAAGAAATTTGCCACAAAGATTTTCCTAAGGAACTTTTAGAGAATGAAACTTCAAAAGAGAAAACCAAGATTCCTTGTAAAACTTCTAATCAGAAAGCAGCTCTCATATGTGCTGCTATAGCCTGGCTTCATTCTAATTTCAAAACGCGCTGGTTAGGCTATAAAGATGGTCTTTTATTTTTACCAGAGATGTCTTTTTGGAAAGAACAATGGCACCAAAAATTTTATCAAGCCTGGATGGAGAAATCACGTCTAAAATACCGTTATCTTATTACAAATATTTTTAGAAAATAGATATAAATAGCCATCTTAAGATGAAGAAAAAAAGAGATTTTTCAAAAATTTATTCTTATAGCAAACTGGGACTTTTTGATAAATGTAAAAAGCAATATCATTTTTATTATCTTGATCCCGAAATTGCTCCTATTAAAAAACAGTTTAAAAAACAGAGAGATTATCAGACTAAAGGCCTGGCAGTTCATGGAGCTATTACTCTTTTTTATCATCTTCCAGTTCAGGATCGCACATTTGAAAATCTTAAAGAGTGTTTAAAAAATGCCTGGTTTTCAGAAATTGAACCTGATAAAAAACCACCTTTGGGCAAGGCAGGCGGATTCAATAGTCTGAAACATGAAAGAAAAGTTTATTATAACACTTTAAGATTGCTCAAGAACTTCTTTAATTTAGAAGACTTAAATCCCAGTTTGTTTTTTCTTCCCACAGCCAATATCAAAAATTCTTTTGATGACTATGAGAATCTAATTACCCCTTTAAGTGGGGAATTTTTTATCTCTGGAAAATTTGATAGAATTGATAAATTTGAAGACGGCACTTTAAAGATAATTGATTTTAAAACCGGTAGAAAAAATCAAGATCGGTTTCAACTCGATTTTTACAGACTTTTGGCTGAATTAAATTTTGATTTAAAAGTCAAAACTGCTAGTTTTTATTATTTAGACAATGGGAAAATTAAGGAATTTGATGTTTTAAATCTTGGAAAAGAAAAGATAAAGGAGCAGATCCTAAACAAGATAAAAATTATTGAAAACACAAAGGAATTTTTACCAAAAACTAGTCCCTTATGTAACCACTGTGATTTTAAAGAAATTTGCCCGGCTTTCGAGCAAAAAGATTAATTTGATGTCAAAAATTGGCTTTGATACAGAAAAATACCTGAAGGCTCAGGAAGCGGCGATAAAGGAAAGATTATCAAAATTTGAAGATAGGCTCTATCTTGAAATTGGGGGGAAACTTTATGGTGATTTCCATGCTACAAGGAGTCTCCCTGGTTATGATGCTGACACAAAATTAACCTTGTTTAAAAATCTGAAGAAAGATCTTCAAGTAATCTTTTGTGTTTCTGCAAAACAACTGGCTTCTGGTAAAATGAGGGGGGATTTGGGAATAGGTTATGATTTGGCTACCATTGCTGCTCTTGAGGATTTAAAAGAATTCGGACTCCCGATAGCTGGTGTTGTTATCAATCGATTTTCTGGAGAAGAAGAGGCAAAGGTTCTCAGAAAAAGATTAGAAAGGAAAGGCTTTAAAGTTTATTTTCGCTATGAGATAGAGGATTATCCTAAAAACCTGGATTTAATAATAAGTGAGACAGGTTTTGGCAAAGATGAATATATTGAGACAAAAAAGCCTTTGATTATTGTTTGGGGAGCAGGTCCTGGAAGTGGAAAGTTTTCTACCTGCTTGAGCCAAATTTATCATGATCAAAAGAAAGGTTTAGATTCAGGTTATGCAAAATTTGAAACATTTCCAGTCTGGGATTTAACCTTAGAACATCCTGTAAACTTAGCCTATGAGGCAGCTACGGCCGATTTAGGGGATTTTAATTTGATTGACCCTTATCATCTTTCTGCTTACAAAAAATCGGCTGTTAATTACAATAGGGATGTTGAGAGTTTCCCCATTTTGATTAGCTTGATTCAGAAGATGCTAAATAAGAGAAATTTTGTGGCAAATTACCATTCCCCAACGGACATGGGAGTGAATATGATGAAAAAGGGAATAGTCGATGAAGAGATTGTTTGTCGGACAGCTAAAAAGGAGATAGTTTTCTATTTCTTTAGATATTGTCAAGAATATTTTAAGGGTTTGGTGGACAAAGAAGTTTTAGATAAGATGAATTTACTTTTTGAAAAAGCTGGAATTTCTGAAAATTATTTACCTGTTGTTCCTGCAGCAAGAAGGGCAAAAAGGGAAGCAGAGAAAGACAAAAGAAAGGGAGAAAGAGGGATTTATTGTGGAGCAGCAATAGAGTTAAAAGATGACAAAATTGTTACCGGAAAGAATTCTCCTCTTCTGCATGCTGAGGCAGCCTGTATTTTAAATGCAATTAAAGTCTTAGCCAAAATTCCTGATTCAATTGATCTTTTAACTCCTCAAGTCATTGAAAGTCTTAATCAAGTTAAAGGGAAAATTCTAAAGGAGAAATCAAAGAGTTTGGAAGTAAATGAGATTATCGTTGCTTTAGCAATTTCAGCCCCAGTAAATCCTTTGATAGGGAAAGCCTTGGTAAAACTTGGAGACCTTAAAAATTGTTATATGCATACGACCCACCCTCTAACTGAGGGAGATCGGGCTATCTTCCGCAAGTTAGGAATTTGGGTCTCGACTGATGGGGAAGTAGCAAGAAAAACTCCTAAGAACTTTTAATCTTGACAAGGATTTTTGGTTAATATAAGATAGAATAACTTACCGATCGGTAAGTGAAATTATGGGGGATTCAAAAAAGTCAATTATAGAAGAGGCGAGGAAGCTATTCTCAGAATTTGACTTTTTGGGAGTTTCAATGGCAGATATTGCAGGGTCTCTCGGAATTACAAAGGCTGCCCTTTACTATCATTTTGAAAGCAAGAAACAGCTTTATTTAGAGGTTTTAAAAAGAGCTTTTCGGGATTTAGTTAAAAATTTAAATGAAGGAACAAAAAGAGAGGACAATTCTCTAAAGCAACTCTCAACATTAATTCAAAACTATTTGAGTTTTTCTTTTAAAGAGAAAAATATTATAAAATCTCAGACTTTAAAGATAAAAGACATGGATCCCGAAATAAAAGATTTTGTTGCAAAATTCAGAGAAAAGCTAAAGAGATATTTTAAATCGCCCTTGGAGAAGACTCTTGAGAGTTCAAAAAAAGAGATTTCGTTAGACTCTTTGACATCCTTTGTTTTAGGGGCAATGGACAGGTTGATTCTGGAGGCAGCTTTTTTAGACAAGAAATTAAATGTTAAGAAAAGAACTCGTCAAATTTTAGAGGCCATCGGCTTAATTTAACAAAGGTCGAAAAATTAAATTAAGTTAATAAATATGTTATTAGAAGGTTCTACTCTCTGGGCCGTAATCGCTGTAATTATTATTGGAGGTTATCTTGCCTTTGCTTATTACAGCAAGATGTGGCCTTTCAAGTAAATAACGAGAGGGCCCCTATCAGACTTGGTGGGGGCTTTCTTTTTTTGCTATAATTGATTAATGACTGCTGTTTTTCTTCAATATCTTAGCTGGCATTTTTTTGATGTTCCCAAAAAGATTTTGAAAGCTTTTAAAAACATTCTCCTTTTTAATTTAGAATATTTTTCCATTTTCTTACTTTTAAAAACCTTTTTTTCTCATTGGCGTAGATATTCTTTTGCTTATCCTCGAGGTTTTGATATAAGGGCATATGCTGGGGTTTTCTTTTCGAATTTGATTTCAAGAATTTTAGGTGCTGTTGTAAGAACTTTTTTGATTGTGTTGGGAATTTTGGTAGAAATTCTCATTCTCCTTTTAGGAGGAATTGTCTTTTTGGGTTGGTTCTTTTTTCCTTTTATTTTAGTGCTACTTCTTTATTTTGGTTTAAAATTCATTTAGTAAATCATTAACTGATAGTTAAAATATGATTTTCGATCCAAAAAAAGCTGAAATTTTCAAAGCAGTAAGAAAAGAAAAACATTTTTTCAGATGGGCTAGAGTTTTAAGAATCTTGTTTTTTATTCTCTTTCTCCTGTTTTTGGTTTTGTTTTTCTTTGGTTTTTATACCCTGGGTCTAGTTTTAATTTCTCTGAGCTTAGGCATTTTCTTTTTCTTACAGGGGACTTTCTTTGAATCAAAGGTAAAAAGAGCAAAAATTGAAAAAGAAAATTTAGCTTCTCATTTGGACTTTAATTTGGCAAAAGCT
>JAUWXI010000010.1 GCA_030616435.1 Candidatus Parcubacteria bacterium
AAATTGAAAAAAAATTAAAGAAAATTTTGGAAGAAAAAAAAGAGATTAAAAGAGTAGAAGCCTATGACATTTCCAATATTCAAGGTAAAAATGCAACAGGCTCTATGATCGTTTTTGAAAATGGAAAAATGAAAAAGTCAGATTATAGAAGGTTTAAGATAAAAATCTCAGGTAAACCAAATGATATAGCAATGTTAAAGGAATGTTTAAGCCGAAGGTTTAAACACAAAGAATGGGGATTCCCCGATTTAATTTTAATTGATGGAGGAAAAGCCCAATTGAATGTGGCAAAGAAAGCAATAGAAGTTCTGAACTCTAAGAGCCCAAAACCTAAAATTATTGCCCTAGCGAAAAGAAGAAATCAATTGTATCTTGAAAATCAGAAAAGACCTACTCCTTTAGATTCTCTTTCTGATGCCTTAAAATTTTTCATTTTGAGAGTTAATAATGAGGCCCATCGATTTGCCATCCAATACCACCGCAAATTGAGGGAAAAGCAATTTATCCCCTGATTAGCAAAATTTGTTGACTTTTGTTTTGAAAGTGGTACACTCTATCTATGCAGATCCTAATCTTAGCTCAGGTGATACTCTCTTTGGTTTTAATTGTTCTGATTTTACTTCAACAGAGAGGGACAGGCTTGGGCTCAATTTTTGGTTTAGGAGGAGACACCTTTGCTACTAGGCGAGGTATTGAGAAAAAAATATTTTTGGCTACCATTTTTTTCGCATTTTTATTCATTGTTCTCAGTATTTTAAATCTCATTTTCTAACTTGAAACTTCCTAGTAAAAACCAGTGGAAAAGAATTTTTAAAGTTTTGACCAAAAAAGAAAAGGTTCTTTTTCTCTCTTTTTTGGTTTTGGCTTCTGTCTCTTTTGTTTTTCTTTCAGTAAACCTTTATTTGAAGCACACAAAAATTGTTCCAGCTTTTGGAGGAACTTATACTGAAGGAGTAGTAGGGAGGCCAAGGTTTATCAATCCAATTTTTGCCACATCCGATGTTGATAGAGATTTGGTCCAGCTCATTTTTTCCGGGCTTCTAAAATATGATGAAGAAGGAAAAATAGTTTCAGATTTGGCAAGAGAGTATAAAGTTGAAGAAGGGAAATTTTTTAAATTTAAATTGAAAGAAGCCTTCTGGCACGATGGAGAAAAAGTTACAGCAGATGATGTTATCTTTACTATAGAGGCAATTCAGGACCCTGAAGTGAAAAGCCCTTTTTTGGTAAACTGGCTGGGAGTTAAGGTCCAAAAAATATCTGAAGATGAGGTTGTTTTTCAACTAAAAGATCCTTACCCCAGATTCATTGAAAATGCCACCTTAAAAATTCTTCCTTCCCACATTTTCAAAGAAATTCCCAAAGAAGAACTCCCTCTTACTTATTACAATTTTACACCTATTGGATCGGGTCCTTTTAAGGTAAAGAGTTTGGAACAGGATAAGTCAGGAGCAATAAAATCTTTAAAATTAGTAGCAAATGAAAACTACTTTTGGAAAAAACCTAATATTTCTGAAATTAATTTTAAGTTCTTTGACCCGGAAAAAAAAGAAGATTTAATTAAAGCTGGTAAAAAGGGAGAAATTGAAGGGCTCACCTTGATTTCTCCCAAAGACCTTGAGAGCTTTAAGAAAACATTTAAAAAGTACTCCCTTTCTTTACCAAGATACTTTGCTCTGTTTTTTAATCCAAAAAATTCAAAATTTCTGGAGTCAAAAGAGGTAAGACAGGCTTTAAACTATGGGACAAACAAAAAAGAAATTTTAGAAAAGGTACTCTTGGGAGAGGGAGAGATTGTTGATTCTCCGATTTTACCTAAAATTTTTGGCTTTAAGGAACCTGAAAGAATCTATGAATTTAATCAGGAAAAAGCTCAGGAACTTTTACAAAAAGCAGGTTTTATTGAAGGGGAAAAAATTGTGAAAAAGGGCTTTGAATTTACAAAAAGACTAGAAAAGGGTTCTGAAGGTCTTCAAGTAAAAGCTCTCCAAGAGTGTTTAGCCAAAGACCCTGAGATTTATCCTGAAGCTCAACTCACAGGTCATTTTGGAGAAAAAACAAGAAAGGCGGTAATTAGATTTCAGGAAAAATACAGAGAAGAAATTTTAGAACCCTTTGGATTAGAAAAAGGGACAGGAATTGTTGCCAAAAGTACAAGAAAAAAATTAAATGAAGTTTGTCCAGAAAAAGAGCTTTTAAAAGCCCAATTTACCTTACTCTGTCCAGAACAAGAATTTTTAATAGAGACAGCAGAGATTTTAAAGGAACAATGGGAAAAATTAGGAATTTCCCTCCAAATAACAATTTTGGAGACCTCGGAATTGAAAGAGGATTTTATAAAAAAGAGAGATTATGAGAGTCTGCTTTTTGGGGAGGTTCTGGGATTCATACCCGATCTTTTCCCCTTTTGGCATTCTTCTCATAAGTATGATCCTGGTTTGAATTTAGCTCTCTTTGAAAATGAAAAAGCTGATGAATTACTTGAAGAAGCAAGAAAAGAGAGTCCTGAAATTGGAGCCAAAAAGTACGAAGAATTTCAGGAAGTTTTACTTGAGGAAGCTCCTTGTGTATTTTTATACAATCCTGATTTCATTTATTTGGTGCACAAAAAAGTAAAAGGAATTGAAGTTGAAAAAATTGCTGACCCTTCAAAGAGATTTGTTGAGGTTGAGAACTGGTATATTAAAACCAGAAGAGTTTTCAAATAACGTTTAATAACTAAATTACTGATTTATGAAAAAGCAAATTCGCTATTTGAGGGAAATGGAAGAAGTGGTTTTTGATAAGAATTTTGCCAGAGAATTCCCTGACCTTAAGCTTTACTATATTTATCGAGGTGTGAAGAAAGAAAATAGAATTCGTTACGATATTACCGTGATCCCCCCTCAAATATTAAGGAAGGAGTTTGTTAGAACTAAAGGCAACCGTAATTCAAACAATTTCCCAGAGCTTTATACTGTTTTAACAGGGGAAGCAATTTTCTTAATGCAAAAAGCCAAAGGAGAAATTGTAGAAGATGCCTTGGCAGTTAAAGCCAAAAAAGGAGACTACATCATTGTACCTCCCAAATATGCGGTGATCACTATTAATCCTTCAAAAAAGACTTTAAAATTAGGAAACTGGGTTTCAGAAAAAAACAAAAATATTTATGAGGAGTTAGAAAAAATGAAAGGTACTTGCTATTTTTACACCAAATCAGGTTGGATAAAAAACGAAAATTACAAAAAAATTCCCAAACTGCGTTTTGAAAAACCTTTAAAAGAGAAACCAAAGAATCTGGATTTTTTGAAGTAAAAGCGGGTATGGCGGAATTAGAAGACGCGCTAGGTTCAGAGCCTAGTGGGAGAAATCCCATAGAGGTGCAAATCCTCTTACCCGCATACTCTTAATCTTACTTTTAATTTCAGTTAATTAATATGCAAAAACAACAAGAGAATCTTCAAATAATTTCCTTGGGTGGCTTAGGAGAAGTAGGAAAAAATATGCTCCTTTTGAAATACAAAAGGAAGATTTTAATTATTGATTTTGGCCTGCGCTTTCCAGAAGAAAATATGCCAGGGGTTGATTTCATTATCCCTAATATTTCTTATCTTAAAGGAAAAGAAAAACAAATTGTGGGGATAGTTATTACCCATGCCCATTATGATCATATCGGAGCCATTCCTTATCTTATTAAGGAATTGGGGAATCCTCAGATTTTTACCTCAAGACTAACAAAGGGGATAATTTTGAAAAGGCAGAGAGACTTCCCTAAACAGCCAAAACTAGAAATCAAAACAGTAAAAGCAAAAGACAGAATAAAGCTGGGGCCTTTTAGGATTGAGTTTTTCAAACAAAACCACAATATTCCTGATACCTTAGGTCTTTTTATTGAGACTCCTGTTGGTAATATTTTACATACTGCTGATTTTAAGTTCGATTCTGATCCTGTTTTTGACAGACCAACAGATTTTGAAAGGTTGAATCAAATAGGAAAAAGAAGAATTCTGCTTTTACTTTCTGATTCCACAAGGGCAGAAGCAGAAGGTCATTCTTTATCCGAAAGGAAAATTTTGGAAAATCTGGAAAAGATTTTCAAAGAAACCAAAGGAAGGATTATTGCTGCTACCTTTGCCTCCCTTCTAAACAGAATCCAACAGATAATTTTCCTTTCTGAAAAATACAAAAGAAAAGTTATCCTTGAAGGTTACTCAATGAAAAGCAATGTTGAAATTGCTAAAAATCTGGGCTACATTGAGGCAAAGAAAGGAACCTTTATTAATGTAAAGAAGATAAAGGATTTTTCCGATTCAAAAATCACAATCTTGTGTACTGGGGCTCAAGGAGAAGAGAAAGCTGTTTTGATGAGGATTGCTAACAGAGAGCACAAATACTTGCGCTTTAAACCAAGGGACACAGTGATTTTCTCTTCTTCTGTTATTCCGGGAAATGAAAGGACAGTTCAGTTGTTAAAGGATGATATCTTGCGTCAGAAAACAAAAGTGCTTCATTATGAGTTAATGGACATTCATGCTGGAGGCCATGCAAAAAAAGAAGAATTGAAAAGGATGATAAAGATAATGAGGCCTCGCTTTTTCATACCTGTTCATGGACAATATTCAATGCTAATGGCCCATGCTCAAATTGCAAGAGAGGCTGGAGTTCCCGAGAAAAATGTAATCGTTGCTGAAAATGGTGATATTGTTAATTTGGAATCTGAAAAAATTTATCTTTCAAAAAAGAAAGTTCCATCTGATTTCGTAATGATAGATGGTTTAGGACTAAGGAATGTGGATCAGATTGTTTTAAGAGATAGAAGGAATCTGGCTGAAGATGGAATGTTTGTGATAGTGGTGGTTGTCAATAGAAAAACGGGAAGAGTAAAGGGGTCACCTGACATTATTTCCAGAGGATTTGTCTATTTGAGAGAATCAAAAGAGCTTTTACAAGAAACCAGAAAAAAGGCAATTAATATTGTCAACAGAACAGCCGGAAGAGGTAAGGCCTTCAATTGGGCCTATGTGAAAAGGTGCTTGAGAGACCAGATAGGAGCATTTTTGTACAAAGAGACCCAAAGAAGACCAATGATATTGCCTGTTGTAATAGAGGTGTAAATTATATGAAAGTTTTTAGTGGTATTAGGCCAAGTGGCCAATTACATATTGGAAATTATTTGGGAGCAATGAGGCAGTGGATTAAATTGCAAGAAATTCATGATTGCATTTTTTGTATTGTTGATTTACATGCCATTACCACTCCCTATGACCCTGGAGAATTGCAAAAAAACATTACAGACGCTGCAATTATTTATTTAGCTGCTGGACTAGACCCTGAAAAATCAATCTTTTTTGTTCAATCTAACATTGAAGAGCATTCAGAATTAGCCTGGCTTTTGGGGACCATAATACCGGTGGGTGATCTTTTAAGGATGACCCAATACAAAGAAAAATCTCAGGAGTTAAGAAAAAGCCCTAAGGCCGGGCTTTTAAACTATCCCATTTTGATGGCAGCTGACATTTTACTTTACCAGGCAGAGCTTGTGCCAGTAGGGAAAGATCAACAACAGCATGTGGAGTTAGCCCGAGAAATTGCTAGAAAATTCAATAGAAAATTCGGCAAGACGTTTGAAATGCCAGAAGTCTTTTTGCCAAAAATGGGGGCTAAAATTATGTCTTTACAAAATCCAAGAAAGAAAATGGCAAAGAGTGAAGGTAAAGAAAGCTACATTGCCTTGCTTGATTCTTCTAAAACCATAAAGGAAAAGATAATGAAAGCTGTTACTGATCCGGGAAAGGAAATAAAATATGATCTTCAAAGAAAGCCTGGTATTTCTAATCTTTTGACAATTTATAGTCTATTTTCTGAGAAATCTTTAAAAGAGATTGAAAAAGAGTTTAAAGGAAAGGGATACGAAGATTTCAAAAAATCTTTAGCTCAACTTTTAATTGAAAAACTAGAGCCTTTTAAAACCAAACAAAAAGAGTTATCAAAAAAAGAAGAGTATTTAGAAAAAATTCTGGATGGGGGAGCAAAGAAAGCTAAAGTTTTAGCCCAATCAACAATGAAAGAAGTTTCTCAAAAAATGGGTCTGATTTAAAGACACTATTAATCGGAAGTGCGACTTCCGTAAAGATAATGTGTTATCGCCTTGAAGGCGATATTTTTTTATTAAGGTTCTTTTACTTTTACTTGAAAACTCTTGACTCCTACGATATAATAAGAGGTTATGGCAAAAAAGGATTACATAAAAGTCAGAGGGGCAAAAGTTCACAATTTGAAAAATATAGATGTTGATATTCCTCGCAATAAGCTTGTTGTTATAACCGGGGTTTCAGGTTCTGGCAAGAGTTCTCTGGCTTTTGATACTTTGTATGCTGAAGGCCAAAGACGTTATGTTGAAAGCCTTTCAGCTTATGCTCGCCAGTTTTTGGGTGTGATGGATAAACCCCAGGTGGAAAAAATAGAAGGGATTTCCCCAGCCATTTCCATTGATCAGAGAAAGGCTGCTCACAATCCAAGATCAACTGTTGGAACAATCACTGAAATTTACGATTATTTAAGATTGTTGTTTGCCAGGGTTGGTGAGCCCCATTGCCCAAAATGCCAGAGGTTATTATCGAGCCAGACAGTAGACCAAATTGGAGACCAAATTTTGAAACTAAAACAGGGAACAGAAATTAGTATCTTGGGCCCTTCAGTTAGGGGAAGGAAAGGGGAACACAAAGGAATTTTAGAGGAGATAAAAAGGGCAGGATTTGTTCGGGTAAGGATTGATGGAATTTTCCACAGGATTGAGGAAGCTCTAGCCCTTCCTATTGATAGAAGAAAAAAGCACAACATTGAAGTTGTGGTAGATAGATTGATTATAGAACCTGAAATTGACAGGATAAGATTGATTGACTCAATTGAGCAGGCTTTAAAGGTAGGGAAGGGGGTAGTGATTGTAAAGACAAAAAATGAGGATTTAATTTTTTCTGAGCATTTGGCTTGTGAAAGGTGTGGTGTTTCCTTACCTGAAATCACCCCGAGATTGTTTTCCTTTAACAGTCCCTATGGGGCCTGTCCTGATTGCACAGGACTTGGAGAAAAATTAGAGCCTACAAAAGAACTTGTGATTCCCAATCCTGAACTTTCAATTTGGGAAGGAGCCATCCGACCTTGGGCTAGGGCCTCCCATAGATTGGGGAGGCAGGGTTATTTCAGGTTTCAACTTTCAGATTTAGCAGAAAGATATGATTTTTCTTTAGACACCCCTTTTAAAAAACTTCCAAAAGCCATTCAAAATTTGATTCTCTACGGAGCAGGTTTCTTTGAAGGAGTCATTCCAAATTTAAAAAGGAGATATCACGAAACGAAATCTGAGTATACAAGAAAAGAGATTGGCCAGTATATGGAAATTAAAAAGTGCCCTTCTTGTGAAGGAAAAAGATTGAAGCCTGAAGCCTTGGCTGTAACTTTTACTAGAAAAACCATTGACCAAATTGTTGAAATGTCAATAAGTTCCCTGGAAGAATTTTTTGAGAGCTTGTCGAAATTAGAGAATTCTGAAGCCAAGATAGCAAAACCCATTCTTAAAGAGATTTTATCGAGAGTCAAATTTTTGAAAGATGTGGGTTTGGACTATCTGACTTTGGATAGAAAGGCCCAGACTTTGTCAGCCGGGGAAGCTGGGAGAATTAAGTTAGCCACCCAGATAGGATCAAAATTAACAGGTATTTTATACATTTTGGATGAACCTTCTATTGGTCTTCACGCCAGAGATCAAGCCAGGTTAATAAAAACATTGAAAAAATTAAGAGATCTCCAAAACACAGTCATTATTGTTGAACATGACGCTCAAACGATTTTAGCCTCAGATTGGGTGATTAATTTGGGTCCTGGGGCAGGAAAAAATGGCGGACGTCTTACTTTTGAAGGAACTCCAAAGCAATTGTTAAAATCAAAAACTCTAACCGGAGAGTATTTGTCGGGAAGAAAGAAAGTGGAAATTGGTCATAAAAGTCTTAAAAAATCTAAATCTAAGGAAACTAAACATCTAATCATCAGAGGAGCAGCAGAACATAACTTAAAAAATATTGATGTCAAAATTCCTTTAAAAAAATTTGTCTGTGTAACTGGAGTTTCAGGTTCTGGAAAATCTTCTTTGGTCGATGATGTTTTGGCCAGAGCTCTAATGAGAAAGTTTTATAGTTCAAAGAGGAAGCCGGGAAAACACAAAGAGATTTTGGGCTCAGACTTTTTGGATAAGGCTGTCTTAATAACTCAGGCACCAATTGGTAAAACTCCAAGGTCAAATGTGTCCACCTACACTGGAGTTTTTAATCATGTGAGGGAAATCTTTTCTAAGACAAGAGAGGCTCGGGCCCGGGGTTATAAATCAGGTCGTTTTAGCTTCAATGTTAAAGGAGGAAGATGTGAGGCCTGTCAGGGTCAGGGGGTAAAGAAGATAGAAATGTATTTTCTGCCAGATGTCTATGTTCAATGTAGAGAGTGCAAAGGAAAGAGATACAATAGAGAGACTTTGGAAGTTGAATACAAAGGAAAAAACATTGCTCAAGTTCTGGAAATGACGGTTGAGGAAGCTCTTGATTTTTTTAAAAACATCCCTGGACTTTTTCGGAAATTGAAAATTTTACAACAGGTGGGTTTGGGTTATATTCAGTTGGGCCAGGCTTCGCCCTCTCTTTCGGGAGGTGAAGCTCAGAGGATAAAACTGTCAAGAGAACTTTCAAAAAAGGCTACAGGTAATACTTTATATATTCTTGATGAGCCGACAACTGGCTTACATCCAGATGACATTAAAAAATTAATTTTTGTTTTGAAAGAATTGGTAGCTCGGGGAAATACGGTCCTCTGTGTCGAACATAACCTCGATCTTATTAGGGGTGCGGATTGGATTTTAGATCTCGGTCCCGAAGGCGGAGAGGATGGGGGTTATATAGTAGCAAAAGGTATGCCGCATGATATAGCTAAAAATCGTAAGTCCTACACCGGAAAATTTTTAAAAGAAGTTCTTTTTCGGTAATGCTTTCGATTTCTTTCAATAATATTCTGTTCTGCCTTCTTTAAATCCTTTAATCTTTTTTGGTGTTTTAACCTCGGTTTTAAAAGTCGCAAAAGTGCAAGCAAAGAAGATTTTTTGCTTATGGTAAAACACCATTCGTCACCTCTATAAACACAACCATCTGATTTTTTATATCCTTTTTTGACATGAATTCTGGGTGGGTTACATTCAATGCCTATTTTTAAAAGTTGTTTATGGATTTGTTTTAAAATATTTTTATCATAAGAAGCTAATTTAAAACCTGCCACATTATTTTTAGGAATATAAATACAGCCTTCGGCATCAGTATATCCGGTAAGGAAAGAAAGAAAATAAGTGTCATTTTCTCGAATCCATTTTGGAATATTATCTTTCCCCGACAAAAGAAAATCAAAAGTGCGATTTAGGCTCACTATGAATCTTCTATTTCCATCTTCTCTTTTTTTGCCAACCCAAACATGTCCATATTTCTTAAACAAATTTCTAAAAAGCTCAATCTGTTCAGTTTTTGTGGAAGTACAACCAACTATTATTAAATTTTTGGAGGGAGATAGCTTAACATCTAAATCTCCTTTCTTGAACCCAATTAAGTATGCTTTTTCTTCCAGGTCGCCAGAAAAATCAAATTTCGGATAACGGGTTGAAATTTCACTTTGTTTTCTAGTTTTAAGTCCATATTCTTTCATTAGTCTGTGGATAGTTCCTCTGTGTCTGTTAAGTTTCTTTCCAATTTGTTCTTGGGTGAGACGATTTTTGTAATAAAGTTTTATGAGAATTGATTTTTTAATTCGCCTTTTCCTTCCACTTAGTCTAAGCGCTTCAGTTTTTGTCCGAACTGGTATTTTATGTCTTTCTAATTCTCTTTTAATTGTTTCTCGTGCGTAGTTTAGCTTTTTGGCAATCTCACAGATTGGAAACTTCTTTTTTAAATACAAATTCTCTAATTTAGATTTTGGAATCTTTATTATCTTCTTTCGCATCACTATTCTCACGGCTTCAGCTTGCGATCTTCTTGGAATTCTAAATTTGACCATCTTTTTATAAACAGTCGTTATATTGCAATTAAGAAGTTGGGCAATCTCTTTCATTGAAAGAAGCTTTTTATGATAAAGCTTTTTTAAAAGTGTAGGAGTAATATCTTTTCTTGGCATTATTTAAGGGTATCTTAGAAATCAATTTAAGTCAACAAAAAATGTAGATTAGATTATTGACTTTGTATACGAAGGGGTTAGCGGGGACGAAACCGTTACTGAAGCACCGCTTTTAGATATTATAAAAAACAAAAAAAGCTATACTGGAAAATACTTAAAAAAACTCTTAGTTTCGGAAGTATGATTTAACTCAGGTTTTGAGTTTTCCACAGGCTAGAAAAGGTTTTTACTTGCGACGATTTTTAAAAACTTATACAATGAGAAAACGTCGCAAGTTTTTAATTTGAAAAGGTCAAAAATTTAAACGAATAGAATATAGAATATGTATGGAGCAATTTTAATTGCCGGATTTGGGGGAGGAGCAATAAGAGGATTGATGGGTTTTATTAAGCATCAGTTTTCTTACAAGAATGTAAAGTTTGAAATTCCCTATCTTTTAACAATGGTCTTTTTATCAGGAGTAATAGGTATATTGACTGCTGCTACAATCGAAGAGTTAGGTATTAACTTTTTAGGACTGTCATCTCTTACTCCAGCATTAGCTCTGGTGATAGGTTATGCTGGTGGTGATTTTATTGAGAATGTTTACAAAATCATTACTAAACAACCCTCTTTATACTCTTTCCCAAAAGAAAAAGAAGAATAATTTTAAATGGATTTTTACGGAAGTGCGATTTTTGTAAACCCTTTATTTTATCTCACTTTTTCCGCCTTTTCGACTCTTGATTTGTCTTGAATTTTATAAAAAATTGAACTATTCTAAAAATGTGATAAAAGAATTTTTTGAGAAAAACAAAATATTTCTCGCAATAACACTAACCGCCTTAATAATTGGTGGTTTTATTTTTTTACCTGGTGTTAGATATGCAGAGGCAAGAAGGGGTTGTTGCTCTTGGCACGGCGGAGTATGTGGTTGTCGCTGCTGCGACGGCACTCCTCTATCTGCAAAGTGTGCTCCTTATTATCCACATTGCTACGCTAAACCAGCACCGAAATACGAACTACCAGTTATTGAGGAGCAAACTTTAGAAGAACCAACGACAGAAGAACCAGAATCAGCTTCGACTGAAACCACCACTGAGCCACAAGCGCCGAAAGAGAAATTACCAACAGCAGAGAAGTTTACTGCAGAAGTTTCTAAAGAAAATGATGAGGGAGGAACTATTTGGTGGTGGATTATAGGGGCAGGAACTGTAGCATATTTTTTCTACGAACTTGGAAAAAGAAAAAGAAAAAAGTAAATAATTTTTTATTTAGATTTGTTTACATAATTCCTTAATCTGCCTCAAAACCACCTCAGGATACTTAAACACTTCTTCCCATTTTAAGGTTCTAAAATCGTCCGCTAGACCGAGCAGAATCTCAAACCTTAATTTCTCTAGGTTGACTGATCGATTTTTAAATGTTAATCTTATTCACGTAAGATAGTTGCCTAGTAAAAATTTAGTCGAGTTTATTCGGGGAACTAAACTTTAGGATAAAACCTTAAAACATTAATTAAATTAACTTATATCTAACTATGGAAGGAACAATTAAAACCCTTATTTCAGATAAAGGATTTGGATTTATTACCGTTGATGGAGAAGAGAAAGATTTGTTTTTTCACAAGAATGAGCTTAAGGGCGTAAGTTA
>JAUWXI010000075.1 GCA_030616435.1 Candidatus Parcubacteria bacterium
GACAGGTGATTTGGATACACTGCAGTTGGTTGATAAAAATACCAAGGTTTACACATTAAGAAAAGGATTTAGAGATACAGTTATTTATGATGAAGAGAAAGTGAAAGAAAGATATCAGCTTTTACCTTCCCAGTTGTTGGATTTTAAGGCTTTAAAAGGAGATCCTTCAGATAACATTCCCGGGGTTCCTCAGATTGGAGAAAAGCGAGCCATAGAACTTTTAAAGGAATTTGATTCTTTAGAAAATATTTATAAAGAAATTAAAGAAACAAAAAAAATTGAAGCAAGATTTAAGAAAATTTTAAAAGATTATGAGGAACAGGCCTATTTTAGTAAATCATTAGCTGAGATAAGACTTGATGTACCAATAGAATTTAATTTAAAAGATTGTGCTTTTAAAGATTATGATAGGGAAAAAGTAAAGAAAGCTTTTGAAGACTTGGGATTTCACAGTTTAATTAGACAGCTTCCTGGGTCAACTCTAGAAAAAACTCTTATTGAAGAAAAGATGGAAAAAGGTGGTGTTTTACCACTGATAGAAGAACTTTATAAAGAAGGGATTTTTTCAAAAAAAATCTATGAGATAGAAAAGAATCTGGTTCCGGTTGTCAAAAAAATGGAAGAAGCAGGGATTAAAGTTGATAAAGAAGGCTTCAAAAATCTTTCAAAGAGATTAAACAAAAAGATTTTGGAGTTAGAAGAGAGAATATATAATTTAGCAGGGATAAAATTTAACATAAATTCTCCAAAACAGCTATCAGAAGTCCTTTTTGAAAAGTTGAACCTATCTTCAGAAGGTTTAAAAAGAACTCCTGGTGGAGAAATCTCCACTGCCTGGTCAGAATTAAAAAAGATAAGAGAGGAGCACAAAATTATTGATTTGGTAGGAGAATACAGAGAAATTTTTAAGTTGAAATCTTCTTTTTTAGATCCTTTACCTACTTTCATAAGAGAAGATGGAAGAATTCATCCAAAATTTCACCAATTGGGAACAGACACTGGTCGTTTTTCCTGTTCTAATCCAAATTTACAGAATGTACCAATTAGAGGGGAATTGGGAAAAACCATAAGGAACTGTTTTGTGGCTCCAGAAGGATTTAAATTAGTTTCTTTTGATTATTCTCAAATGGAGTTAAAGATAGCAGCTTCTCTGGCAAATGATAAGAAACTAATCAAATTTTTTAAAGAAGGAAAAGACATTCATAAAATGACCGTTGTTGAGATTTTGAATGTTCCTGAAGAAAAGGTAACAGAAAAAATGAGAGATTTAGCAAAAAGATTGAACTTTGGAGTTTTGTATGGCATGGGAGCAGGAAGTTTAGCCGAGACAGCAAAAATTCCATTAAAAGAGGCTCAAAATTTTATTAGAGAATATTTTAAAAAGTTTAAAGGTATAGCTGAATTTGAAAAAAAGTCTGTAAAAATAGCCAAAGAAAAAGGTTTTTCAAAAACAATCTTTGGTAGAAAAAGAATGTTGCCTGAAATCAAATCTAGGGACTTGAGAATCCGTTCTTCAGCTGAAAGAATGGCTAAAAATTTGCCTATTCAGGGGAGTTCGGCTGATATTAT
>JAUWXI010000025.1 GCA_030616435.1 Candidatus Parcubacteria bacterium
ATTCTTAATTATAAAGCATATCTAACATCTCGAGATCGAAAAACTCCTAAAAAAGAAAAGGGTGAAAAACGTCTCTCTAGTTTTTCAATAAACAGAATGCTCTCTGCTCTCCGTTCCTATTTAAAATTTTTAATAGATATGGATTATAAGCCTCCGATTCCTCCTAATGCGATTAAATTAGTAAAGACTGCAAAAAAACATCCTCGAGTTGGAGAACTTGAAGAAATAATAAAACTTATAGAGTCCCCTAACAAATTTGAAAAAAATGAAAAGATTGTGTTGAGAAACCGAACAATGCTTGAAATATTGTTTTCTACAGGTGTGAGAATTTCCGAGCTTATGAATATCAAAAAAGAACACATTGATAAAAGAGGAAGAATCTTTATTAAAGGTAAAGGCAAAAAAGAAAGATTTGTTTATTTAACTCCAAGAGCTCAAAAACATCTTAAAAACTACTTAGAAGTTCGGGGAAAAACAGATTCTCCTCATGTGTTTATTCCCTATCGCGGAAAGAATGTTCATAAAAAAAATAAAAAACTTTCTCCAAATTATTTACAAGAGAAAGTTAAAAGATATCGAACGTTGTTAGGAATCAACGTTCCGATTTCGTGTCATGGCATCCGCCATGCCTTCGCTTCTTATTTGGCTGAAAGCGGAGCTAGTGTTGCAGCAATCCAAACCCTTTTGGGACACGAGTCTTTAGACACTACCACTCGCTATGTGAATATTTCAGATCGTTATGCTGAGAAAATATTCAGAAAATATCACCCCTTAAAAAAATAACTACTCTACTTCCTCAATTATTAAAGGTTCTTTTTGTTGGGTAGAACAGGTTATAAAGCCCACAGCAAAAGAAAGCAAAGAGATTAAAATCACCCCAATAACCAGAATAATATCTTCTTGATTTTTTTTAATAAATTCTCTAATTTTCGCTAACATTTTGCTTTTTAATTATAACAAAAAATCGCTTTCCATCTTAATGTTTTGGGGGAGAATCCATGGCATGTTAAATCCCAAAAAATAAACTAAGGTAGTGATTGTCTTGGAAAAAATAATTTTTGAAAGAAAAAATTTTTTCATTGCCCTTTGATAATTAAAGAAATTTGGGAAATGTTTTAAGAGAATGTCTGCAGCGATCAGTCCCCAGATTACCCCTCCCCCACTCCAAGGTTTTGTAATTCCAGCAGCATCGCCACAGAGAGTGACTGTCGGGTGGTGAGGAATTGAAAATCCTTGGGGCACCAAGGCTGATCTTATTTTTCTGAGAGAAAGTTTGTTCCTTTTTAAGAATCTATTAAAATACTCGTTGGCCTTTTGAGGTTTGGCAATTATTCCATATTCTATCTCTTTACCTCGAGGGATTCTCCAGATAAAACCCTGGTTTATAAGAGGCCAGACCTCAACAAAATTTTCAAAGCATTTTTCTTTAACAAATCCCTGAATAGCTAATCTAAAAGAAGGATTTTTTATTCCGAGACTTTTCCTCACAAAAGAAAAAACTCCATCACAACCAATTATCTTATCAAACCCCCTCGGCAGAGATTGAGCCTCATGATTTAAGAAAATTTTTGCGCCCGCTCTTTTGGCTAACGAAGCAACCAGTTTATCTAAGTCCAAATGGCTCATTACAAAAAATTTTTGAGAGAATTTTACTTTAATAGTCTTTTTTGGGAAATGGACCAGAACAAAATCTATTCTATTTTGAATTAACTGCTTACTCTCTGGAACAAACTTTAAGATTCTTTTGGAAAAATGACCCGAACAGGTCTCTTTACCAATCGTCTTTCTTTTTTCAAAAACACTTACATCGTGGCCCTGTTTAGATAACTTCCAGGCTAGATACAATCCACAAATGCCACCTCCTATAATAGCTACCTTTTGATTTTTTTTCACTATTGATATTTTTTTAAATTTTTGTTAAACTATGTTATTGAAATATGGCAAAGACAAAATCTAAAAAAGGAACAAGATTAGGAAGAGAATCAAAACCCAAATACTTGGGAGTGAAACTTTTTGAGGGACAAAAAGTAAGGCCTGGAATGATAATTATCCGCCAGAGAGGTACGAAATTCCTTCCTGGAAAAAATGTGAGTTTGGGAAGAGATTACACAATTTATGCCAAAAAGGAGGGAGTTGTTCACTTTCGAGAAAAAAGAAAAAGACTTTTCAACAAATCCCAAAGACGATCGAAAGTGGTGGATGTTTTGTAGTTATTCTTCCTTAGTTTCAGTAGCTTCAGGAACTTCAGCTTCTTCAGCTATTTCCTCAATTATCACCTTTATTTCAGCTTCCAGTTTATGAGGAAGATTAATTTTTACCGGAAACTCCCCTAGCTCCTTTAAGGGTTCTGCCAGTGCAATCTGGCTCTTTTTTATTTCAAAACCCAAATCTTTTAACTCTTTATAGATTTTTAAAGTATTGATGGAACCGAAAATGTGGCCATCCTGTCCTACCTTAACAGGAAATGTGATTTCTTGACCATCAAGTTTGGAAGCTAAACTTTGTACTTCTTTTAGTTCTTTTTCAGCTTCTTCTTTTTGGATTTCCTTTTGAGCTTTAAGCCATTCTAAGTTCTTTCTTGTCGCCACCTTTGCCAGGCCTTTTGGAATCAAAAAATTTTTAGCATAGCCTGCCTTCACCTTCTTTATCTCATACTTTTCTCCAAGATTTTCTATCTTTTTTAAGAGAATGACTTTCATACTATTTTCTACCTACTATCTTATTATAATTCTTTTATCACCTCAATTGCCTTGTCAAGTTGGGGGTCTCTTTCCTGTTCATAATCTTCGGTTGTCATTTCAATTTTAATATCAGGTTCCAACCCAACATCGGTAATCAATTCTCCTTTTGGTGTCAACCAGTTGGCTACTGTCACCTTTAAAGAAGAACCCTCTCTCAGTTCTTCTAGCTCCTGAACACTCCCTTTCCCAAATGAACTCTCCCCTATTATCTTTACTCCCCTATTGTCTCTCAAGGCTGCAGCCAAGATCTCAGAACCTGAAGCCGAACCCTGATTTATCAAAACAACAACAGGGTAGTTTAAGAATCTCTCATTTCCTCGAGCCTTGTATTCTTTTTTGTCCATATCTCCCCCAAAATCTTCAATAGCTACAATTTGACCCCTTTTCAAAAACCAGCCAGCAATATCTTGGGCTACTTCCAAATAGCCACCGGGATTGTTTCTCAAGTCCAAAATAATTTTTTGGGCAGGGCTGTCTAAAATCTCAATCGCTGCCTTTTTAAAATCAGAGAAAGCCTTTCCAGAAAAATGATAAAGCTTTAAATAGGCAATATCATCTTCTTTCATTTCCCATTTCAGAGAAGGAATTTCAATCACTCCTCTTCTTATTGTAAATTCCTTTGGTTTCTCCCAGCCCTCTCTCAAAATTGTCAAGGTAACCTCTGTTCCTTTTGGTCCTCTAATCAAAGTAACAGCTTCATCAATTGTAATATCTTTTGTGAAAGTATCCTCAATTTTCAAAATTTTATCACCTGGCAAAAGACCTGCTTTTTGAGCTGGCGTCCCTTCCAAAGGTGCGATAATCAAAAGTTCCCCTTCTTTCATTCCAATCTCCATGCCTACTCCCTCAAAAATACCTTCGATATCCTCTTTGAATTTTTTTGTATCTTCAGGATTTAAAAAAGTAGTGTAAGGATCACCTAAAGTCTTTACCATTCCAGTAATTGCTCCGTAAATCATTTCCTGGACATTAAGTTTTCCTGGCTCAACAAACTTCTCTTCCAAAACATTCCAAGTCTGCCAAAAAACGGAAAAATCAATATTTTCGGGAGGACAAATCTCACAAACCACAGAAGACTCACCCAAAAAGAATCCTCCTAAAAATACACCTGAAACCAACAAAAGCAAGAAAATTGTTTTCTTAATTTCTAACATATATCTCTATATATAATTTATAGCAAAAAAATTCAAATTAGTCCACTGATTTATTAAAAAGGATAAAGTCCGGTTTTGATATATTATCACTACCGGACTTATTTATTTGATCGATAATGCCTCTTTCTAACTTAAGGTCATAAATAAAAGATACATTATCAACCCCGCTGCCACCATGTACACCACAAGGGAGATCAGGGGAAGAGACACTTTTTCTTTTAAGAGAGTATCTAGCATTTCCTTTCGCCTCTTCCACATAAGTTCTAATATGAGGAAGACCAATATAATTCCCAAAAAGATTAGAAAAATTAATGGCTCTTTCACAGCTTTCCTCCTTTCTTTAATTTAATTTTAAATTTACTACAATGTTATAATAATAACTATAGCATATAAATTAAAAAAGTCAACCCAGAAAAGTACAAATTGATCTTTTATAGTACTCCAGAATTCGGAGTGACTTCGCTGCGATCTTCGACAATTTCAAGGTTTTCTAAGAATTAATTATAACTCATTACAGTAAATTTTTCTGGGAAAATTTACTGCTTTGGCGGCAAATTCATAAATAAGCAAAAAGAAAGAACCTTTCGAAACTTCATTAAAATAAAAAGGCCCAAGAGTTATTTGGCTCTTGAACCTTTATTAGCAAAATATCTTTAATCTTCTATCCCCGCTTTTTTAAAAGCTAAGGATTATTCTTTTGCTATAAATGTTCCTATCCAAAATATAGTAGCAACATTCCAGCTTATACCATATACCAACTGGTTATCCAATATACCAGATACGAAACCAACTGCACAGGCACAAACACCTAATATTTCTAATGCTAACGTCAATCTTTCTCTGTTCATCTTTTTTACCTCCTCCTATTTTAAAATTTTAAAGATTTGTTGGAATCGAATTTTATTTGATTTTCCAACTATATCTTATCATACACTCATATCAATAATTTGTCAATAGTAGCAAAAAAACAGAAATTTCGATGAAATTTCTGCCCTAATATACAAAAAATTTTCTTTTATAATGTAATTCGAACCGATGTTTTTTTATAGGTTCTTTAGTAGTTTTTCTTCCTGAAAGGAAGCTACAGTTTCAAGTTTTTCTTTAGCAGCGAGTTATTCTAAAAGCCGAAAGGTAGAAAGTATTTGGTCTACAATGTTAAAGTTGCCTTTTGAGGTACTCTTACCCCCCATCTCAAATGCTTTTGTTTTAGTATAATTAACAATAAAAGTGTCAGCGAAATAATAAATATCAGCAACCTTATAGTAGGGATCCGTTTGTACTGCTGGAATACCGTTAATGTTAAGCTCCTTTAATGTAGTTTCTCGCCCTGAAATTAAAAGGTATTGTTCCGCAATGTCCTTAGCAGAAAGGTGATTGGGATTATCGAATACCTCTATTACAAATACGAATGCCTCAGGTGAACTGTATAAAGAACCTTTAGTATTACTAATTGCAACATTTAGTTCAGCAGCTAGAAAATTTTTGTATATTTCAATATGACAATCTTTCGGATACTTAATTTCAAATCCATACTCTTCATTC
>JAUWXI010000035.1 GCA_030616435.1 Candidatus Parcubacteria bacterium
CATATTTTTATGGAAAAGAAAAAAGAAAAAAAGGAACTTGAGGAAACGGTTGATGAGATAAGACAGAGATTTGGGGAAGGAGCAATAATGAAATTAAAGGAGATAAGACCTGTTGATGTTGATGTGATTCCAACTGGTTCTCTAGCTTTGGACTGGGCTTTAGGCGTGGGAGGGGTTCCCCGGGGCAGGGTGATTGAAATCTTTGGACCAGAGGGTTCAGGAAAAAGCACTTTAGCTCTACATATCTTAGCTGAAGCTCAAAAGAAGGGAGGAGTGGGAGCTTTTGTTGATGCAGAACATGCTATGGACCCTGATTATGCTAAAAAAATAGGGGTAAATGTGGAGGAACTTTTGATTTCCCAGCCCAGCTCAGGAGAAGAGGCCTTAGAAATTGTGGAAAGCTTGGTCAGGTCAGGAGAGGTTGATGTTATTGTTGTTGATTCGGTTGCTGCTCTGGTTCCAAAGGCAGAAATTGCCGGAGAAATGGGCGAATTTCAGATAGGGCTTCAGGCCAGAATGATGAGCCAATGCTGTCGCAAGTTAGCTGCTATTATTTCAAAGACAAAGACCAGTGTTATTTTTGTCAATCAAACAAGGATGAAGATTGGAGTTAGATATGGTGACCCAACCACTACGCCGGGTGGCTTGGCTCTAAAATTTTACTCTTCGGTCAGACTAAAACTAGCCAGAATTGCCAAGATAAAACAAGCAGATGAGATTGTTGGTTCAAGAATCAGGGCTAAGGTGGTAAAAAACAAAGTGGCAGCTCCTTTTAAAACAGCAGAATTTGATATTTATTATAATGAAGGAATTTCCCAACTGGTAGATGTTTTGAAGTTTGCTTTAAAACAAGAAGTGATTACAAGAAAGGGAAGTTATTTTAAATACAAAGAGAAGAATTTGGGTCAGGGCGTTGAGGCCTCAAAGAATTTTCTCAAAGAGAATCCAAAAATACTTAAGGAAATAAAAAAGGCCATAAAGGAAAAAGGAAAAATGAAGGACTAAGAGCTTAATTTACTGATTCCCTATTTTAAGAGATAGGGAAGTAATCCCATAGTTCTAGCCCTTTTTATGGCCTTAGCTATCTGCCTTTGATGGAAAGCACAAAGGCGGGTTTTTTTTCTAGACTTAATTTTCCCCAAACTAGAAGTAAACCGAGAAAGTAGCCTGGTATCTTTATAATCTATTTCTTTAATGTTTCTTTGGCAAAAAAAGCAAGCCATATTTAAAAAGGTATATCCTCCGGATTTATTTCATCCTCTTCAACAATTGGAATTTCTTCTTCTGGACTAGCTCCTGGAGCAGCCTCTGGAGCAACCTTGGGCATTGTCTTGGGAGCCAATTGCAAACTTTGGGCTACAATTTCTGTTCTGACCCTTCGATTCCCCGAAGGATCCTCCCAAGACCTTGTTTGAAGCCTTCCTTCAATAAGAACAAGGCTTCCTTTTGTTAGATATTGGTTGGCAATCTCAGCCAATCTTCTCCATAAAACAATATTGTGATACTCTACTTTCTTCTGCTTTTCACCAGTTTTTCTGTCGGTCCAAACTCTGTTTGTTGCTAACCCAAAAGAGCAGACAGGCTGGCCAGAAGGGGTGTTTCTTAATTGGGGGTCGCCTGTTAAACGACCAACAACAATTACTTTATTTAGATTCATATTTATTCTCCCACTATTTCTTTTATCTTTTCTTCAATCTTTTTTAATTCGACCTTTTCTGGTTTCCGCCTTAGAGGCGGTTTTCTTCTTTTTGAAACTTTCTTTAGACCTTCCAAAGGTCTTTTAACTTCTTTCTTAAAAAATGAAAATCTCAAAATTTCTTTTTCCTTTTTTAATTTTTCTTTGAGACCTTCTATTTTTTTTGAGTCTAAATAGAAATTTAAAGAACAAAGAAAAGCTGTTTTAAAGTATTTGCTCCCCTGTTTCATTTCGTAAGCCAAAATCGTTTTTTCAGGTTTCTTTATCTTATCCAAAATCCCTCCCTTCTCCTGGATTAGGGAGTTTATCTTCTCAGAAAAACTCTGGGCTTGTCCAATCTCTGGCCTTATAAGATATGTTAACTCGTAGAATTTCATATTTTAAATTCAATTACATCTCCATCCTGGACCTGATAATTTCTTCCGACTACTTTCAGCCAGCCCAATTCCCGGGCTCTTTTCCAGTCTCCAGCTTCAATCAATTTTTCCCAAGGGATAACTTCAGCTTTAATAAACCTTTCTTCAAAATCAGAGTGAATTACCCCTCCTGCCTCAGGACATGTTGCCCCTGCCTTTACTGTCCAGGCCTTTGTTTCCTTGCCTCCGGCAATAGTGAAAAAGGTAATTAAGTTTAGGGCATTGTAGCAGGCGAGAATGATTTTATCAAGTTCTGCTTTTAATTCTAATTCTTCACTTTCTTTTTCTGTCAGCTCTGTGATTTCTTTTTCTAATTTTAAGTTTAAGTTCAGAGAGGAGGGGAGTTTTTTTTCAAATTCTTCAACATTAATTTTATCTGAATCTTTATTTAAAAGGTAAACAATGGGTTTTTCTGTTAAAAACTGAAACTCCTTTATTTGAGCTTTTTCTTCTTCTGTCAGATCAATTTCTCTGATTGGTTTTTCTTCAAAAAGACCTTGTTGAATTTTCTCTAAGGTGTTTAATTTTTTATCTCTTTTCTTTTTTAATTTTTTTAGGATTCTTTCGCAGCTTTCCGTATCCTTCATTAAAAGCTCAATGTTGATGATATCGATGTCTCTTTCAGGATCGATTTTACCTGATACATGTTCTACTTTTGGATCTTCAAAAACTCTTACCACCTCAATTATGGCCTCACAACTTCTTATATGGCTTAAGAACTGATTTCCTAAGCCAGCTCCTTTATGGGCTTCCTTAACTAATCCAGCAATATCAACAAACTCAATAGTGGTAGGGGTTATCTTTTCTGGTTTAACTATCTCAGATATTTTCTTTAATCTGTTATCAGGAACAGAAACTACCCCTATATTAGGATTTATGGTGGTAAAGGGACGGGGGGAAATTTCAACTTCCTTTTTTGTTAATGCCTTAAAAAGTGTGGATTTGCCAACATTGGGCAGGCCCACAATACCAATTGAAAAAGACATATTATCTAAGGCTATGTTATAATAAATTAGTATGAAAATCAATCCTCAGATTTTCAAGAATTACGATATTAGAGGAATTTTTCCTCAAGATTTGAATGAGAAAGTGGCTTACAAAATTGGCAGGGCTTTTGTGGATTTTATCAGAAAGGAAGTAAAGAAAAGAAAAATTGATATTCTCTTGGGTCAAGATAATCGTTTATCTTCTCCAATGCTTTTTAAAGCCCTGAGCAAGGGTATTGTTGATTCTGGGGCTAATGTGATTTCTCTGGGGCTTTGTTCCACCCCCATGTTCTATTTTAGTTCTGCCCATTTTAAGTTTGGTGATGGGGGAATAATGATTACAGCTTCCCATTGTCCAAGAGACTTTAATGGTTTTAAATTAGTAAAAGCAAAAGCTTTCCCTGTTGATAAAGAAACTGGTTTACAAGATATTAAAAAGCGAGTATTGGAAAATCATTTTCCACCAGTCCAAAAAAGAGGAAAAGTAATCAAGAAAGATATTCTCAAAACATACGTTCAATTCAATCTTGAAAATTTTAATCTTGCTCAAATTGCTCCCTTAAAGATAGTTGTTGATACAGGAAATGCTGTTTCGGGAATTATAATCCCTGAAATTTTTCGAGAAACAAATTGCAAAGTCTTTCATCTTTTTCCTAAATTAGATGGAAGATTTCCTAATCGTTCTCCTGATTTCCTGAAAAAAGGCAGCTTAAAATCACTTCAAGAGGAGGTTAGAAAAAGAAAGGCTGATCTGGGATTATCTTTTGATGGAGATGGGGACAGAATCATTTTTGTTGATGAAAAAGCAAAAATTATTTCCCCAAATAGTATTTTTGCCTTTGTAATTTCCCAGCTTTTAAAAGAAAATCCCGGAGAAAAAATAATCTATACTGTTAGAGCCAGCAGGATAATTCCTGAGGTAATAAAGAAAAATAGGGGAGAGGGGGTTCTTTGGCGAATAGGCCATTCTGTCATTAAACGAAAGATGAGAAAAGAGAATATTTTGTTTGGGGGTGAGACTTCCAGCCATTATTATCACAAGAGACACTATTTTTGTGAAGCTCC
>JAUWXI010000055.1 GCA_030616435.1 Candidatus Parcubacteria bacterium
CTTTGTTCCAAAGCTCAACTTTGGCAAATTTTCTCAAATCAGATAAAGCCAACATCTCTCCTCTATCTAAAGTGAATAGTAAATGAATATAGGTATTAATTTTTTCTGATAAGGGCCCTGGAAGAGGAAGCCATTTTTCTCTTTTCCTTTTCCACTTTCCAAAAAGTAAATGTCCGGTTAATTTCTGGTGTACCAATAATATCTTTCCTCCGGATAAATCAAAGAGAATGTTTTTCCCCCTCCGCCAAATCTTTTCAATTTTTCTTCCCTTAATTTCTCTTTTAAACTGCTTGAAATTAGAGGGTTTTTTAACTTGTTTTTCAAAATCTGTCCAAACATCAAAAATGGTCCTTGAGAGGACCGTTTTTCTCAAATCTCTAACAGTTGTTTCTACCTCTGGTAATTCAGGCATAGTACAGATTACTCTAATGCATTTTTAACCTTTTCAATGATTTCTCCCAGAGAAAAATGGGCCTTTATTAAATAATCAACAGCACCCAACTTGAATCCCTTTTCCACTTCTTCTTTTTGTCCTAAATTAGAAAGAATTATCACTGGAATGGTAGATAAAACTGGGTCCTCTCTCATTTTCGATAAAACCTCAAAACCATCAATTCCTGGCAGAATAAGGTTTAGAAGAACTAAATCAGGCTTTTCTTTTTTGATATTTTTTATCCCTTCTTCCCCATCAAGAGCTTCTAAAACCCTAAAGTTCTTTTTCAAAAGTTTTTGGGTTAAAAGTTCTCTTAAGAACTTGTCGTCTTCTATAATAAGAATCTTCTTCATTTTATTCATTAAAGAAAATCAAATATTGAAAAAATAAACTTAAGCTATATTAAATATAACAAAAATGATTGGAAAAATCTAATAAGGTAAAGTGAAGTAAAATGTTGTCCCTTCTCTTTCTTCAGATTTAAACCAAATTTTACCGCCATGAGCTTCGACAATGTTTTTTGTGATAAATAGACCTAAACCCGAACCTTCGGTTTCTAATCTCATCACATTTTTCCCTCTAAAAAACTTTGAAAACACCCTTTCTTGCTGGTTTTCGGGAATTCCCACCCCTGTATCTTTAACTGAAAACTCTATTTCTCCCTTAATGGCTTTTAAAGAAACTGTTACTTTTCCTCTCGGCAAGGTATACCTTATAGCATTATCAATAAGATTTTGAATTGCCAGTTTTATCTTCTCTATATCAATCAAAATCTTTGGCAATTTTTTAGATTTTTTAAATTCAAATTCAATTTGTTTTCTTTTAATCTCATCTTTAAATACTTCAATTATAGATTCTGTTAGCTCATCAATTTGAGATAAAACAGGTTTGTAAAGAAATTTTCCTTCTTTAATCTTTGTCACGTTTAAAAGAGAGTTGATTAAAGAAATCATTCTTTCGTTTGACCTATAAGTTTTTTCAAGAAACTCTCTCTGCTCTTTTGTAATCTTGCCTAACTCTTCATTTAATAGCATTTCCAAAATCCATTTTATAGCAGAAAGAGGTGTTCTTAACTGATGGGCGGTAATGGAGACAAACTCCGTCTTTAACCTCTCAATTTTTTCTTCCTCAACTCTTTCTTTCTCTTTTTTTAATTGTTTACCCTTTTTCTTTAATTTCTCAGGCATTTCTTATTAGAAGTTAAACTTTTTTAAGTTCTTTAATTCTCCCCAGTTATCCCCTATTTTTATTTCCACTTCCAGAGGAACTTTCAATTTTACGACACTCTCCATAATTCTCTTGATATTTTTTGCTATCTCAAAAACTTTTTCTTCCTTTACCTCAAATAACAACTCATCATGAATTTGCAATACCATTCGGCATTGTTCATTGTTAATTGCTAATTGTTTATTGATTTTAATCATTGCCATTTTCATAATATCAGCCGAACTCCCCTGAATAGGCAAATTTTTAGCCATTCTTTCAGCTGAAGAACGGATTCTCAAGTCCCTAGATTTGATTTCAGGCAACATTCTTTTTCTACCAAAGATTGTTTTTGAAAAACCTTTTTCTTTG
>JAUWXI010000064.1 GCA_030616435.1 Candidatus Parcubacteria bacterium
TGTATTCTCCTACCAAATCAATGATTTTGTGCTCCTCTCTTATCTTTTTTAATTCTGACCAGGCAGTAGAGATTTCTCCGCCAGGAGTTTTTTTTAAACCTTCTGAAGATAGGTTCAACTTTTCAAAAAGGACTTCTGATAGCTGTTTTGGAGAATTTATATTAAATTTTATTCCTGCTAAATTATATATTTTCTCTTGTAAGTTTAGGATTTTTTTGTCTAATCTTCTTGAAAGATTTTTGAGAGCTTCTTTTTCAACTTTAATCCCAGCCTGTTCCATTTTTTTGACAACCGGGACCAAATTCTTTTCTATCTCATAAATTTTTTTTGAAAAAATCCCTTCTCTATAAAGCTCTTCTATCAGCTGTAAAACACCACCTTTTTTCGTCTTTTCTTCAATAAGAGTTTTTTCTAGAGTTGACGCAGGAAGCTGTCTAATTAAACTATGAAATCCCAAATCTTCAAAAGCTTTCTTTACTTTTTCCCTATCATAATCTTTAAAAGCACATTCTTTTAAATTAAATTCTATTGGCACATCAGTTCTTATCTCAGCTAATGATTTACTAAAATAGGCCTGTTCCTCATAATCTTTCAAAATTTTCTTAAATCTTACTTGGATTTTTTTTGTTTCTTCAATTTCTTTGTAAATATTTTCTAAAGAATCAAACTCCTTCAAAAGTTCTATGGCCCGCTTTTCTCCAATCTGAGGAACACCGGGAATGTTATCTGAAGGATCCCCTTTTAACGCCTTAAAATCCAACAACTGGGAAGGTAAAAGTTGATATCTTTCTTTTACTTTCTCTTCATCATAAATGACTGTATCTCTAAATCCTTTTCTTAATGTGTAAACCTTGGTATTTTTATCAACCAACTGCAGTGTATCCAAATCACCTGTCAAAATTATGCTTTCTATTTCAGGCAAAATCTGTTTTTGAGGAGCTTTTTTGGTAATAGTTCCAATTACATCATCTGCTTCAAATCCTTCTTTCTCAAAAACCGGGATATTAAAAATTTTTAAAAGCTCTTTTACTTTTGGAATCTGCAAATAAAGCTCTTCTGGAGCTTTAGGTCTCTTGGCCTTGTATTCTTTGTATTTTTTGTGTCTGAAAGTTTTACCTGGTAAATCAAAAGTAGCAGCAATAAAATCTGGTTTGAGTTCTTTTATTGCCTTTAAAAAAATTAAAAAAAACCCATAAACTCCATTTACTAATTCTCCTTTTTTTGTCTTCAAGGGAGGTAGAGCATGAAAAGCTCGGTGAACCAAGGCATTTCCATCAATAACTATTAGTCTTTTTTTCATAATTTAGGTTTAAATATTCTGAGTCTTAGTTCTTAGTAAAGAATATTCCTAGGGATATTTTACCACAAATAAAAAATCCCCCGAAACGAGGATAAACCAATGATTAATAATTAGTAATTAATCAGCCAATGGCTCTTTTCGCTCATTTCTTCATTTATTCCAAACATTCTTCAAATTCAGGGTAGCGCTGGAAAAATTCAGAATCAGCCATTGCCCGATTATAGCTCCCAGAAGTAAAACAATAATCAAGAACTTTTTTTAGATACCTTTCTGAAACCGGACCATAAGTATAAACTATGGGTGAATCGGTATTTAAATTCATAATTGAAGATTGGGTTGGCTTAATATAATTTTTATTCCCACAGCAACTCTTGAAATACCCCACTTCAGTAAATTGTTTAGTCAAATCCCCCCACCATTTTTCGGCAGTAGCCGCATTAGGAGCGCAATTGGGACCATCTGGCGTATGAGGAGCCCCGCCAGCTTTAGCTAAAACAAAAAATTCCTCGTCTTTTAAGCCAAAA
>JAUWXI010000053.1 GCA_030616435.1 Candidatus Parcubacteria bacterium
TTGAGCCGCAAAAACTTTCCCTTGAACAGTATGAAAATAAATTTTTTACAAATTTAGAAATAAATGGCAAAATTTCTGATTTAAAGGGAAATCCAATTTACCAATTTGAAAGAAGAATACCTATTGAATTTAATGAGGAACAATTAAGCAAAATACAAGCAAAATTATTCAGTCTTCAAGATATGTTTCCATTAATCGGAGGAAATTATAGATTTAATTTGCTTGTTAAAAATACCGTTTCTAAAGAATTTACCTCAGTAGAGAAAGATATCATAATTCCCAAAGCTTCTTCTCTTCAAATGAGTTCATTAACACTAGCGAATAAAATAATAAAGAACTCAAAGTATAAAGGGGAAAATAAACCTTTCATGATTGAAGATATTTGGCTTGTGCCTTCACCTCGAAATGATTTTTCTCTTAAAGATAATTTATATCTTTTCTTCCAAATTTATGGTTTAGATGAAAAGCTTAAAGAAAATGGGGTTTTGGAGTATTCTATATTTAAAGACAGCGAAAAAATTCATTCATTGATTAAAAATATAAATGAATACCCTGATAGAATGAATTTTTTGGAAGAATTCCCCCTGGCAAATCTTCCCCCAGCTTATTACAAAATTAAAGTCTCCCTTTCTAACGAAAATAAAGATGAAATACTATTTGAACAGAGCCATTTCCAAATCTCTCCTTTTGCTTCTTTACCAAGACCCTGGGTTCTTTCTTGGCCAATGCCCTCCTCTGATGATCCTCTCTATTTAAATATTTTAGGGAATCAGTTTTTAAACCACAAAGATATTCAGAAGGCTAAATCCTTATTAGAAGATGCATATCGAAAAAATCCAAATTCAATTAAATTTGCCCTAGATTTTAGTCGTGTACTTTTCATGGCAAAAGAATATCAAAGAGTGAAACAGATAGCTATTCCGTTTCTAAAAGATCAAGAAAAATATGAATTTTTAGGAATTTTAGGACAATCTTGCCAGGCTCTGGGTGAATTCGGAAATGCCATTTCTTATTACAAGGATTACCTTTCTCATTATGGGACTAATCTCAATATTCTCAATTCAGTAGGAGAATGTTATTACAAATTAGGTAACTTTGAGGAGGCTTTGATTGCCTGGGAGAAGTCCTTGGAAATCAACCCCAATCAGGAAAAGCTAAAAAAGGTTGTAGAATCAATAAAGGAGAAAAAATGAGAAAACCAGTTATTCCTGTAAAAAAAATTTCTTCTCCCTTTCTCCGAGCTCCTGCTCTTTACCTGATATTTCTTATCTCCTGCCTTCTTATTGTTTCATGTGCTTCTTATCAATTAGGAAAAAGATTAGACCCTGTAAGCAAGGAGTTTCGTTCCAAAGTGAGATATATCATTACCAAACAAGAACGAAAAATTTTCCTCAACCTTCCTCCTTCAGAAAGAGAGGCTTTCATCGAAGATTTCTGGAAAAAAAGGGACCCTAGTCCTGATACAGAAGAGAATGAATTCAAAGAAAAATATTTTAGCCGAATCGAGATGGCCAACAGACTTTTCAGGGGTAGCGCAACACCAGGATGGCTCCAGGACAGGGGAAGAATCTACATCTTGATAGGCCCTCCCCACGAAAGAAGCACCTATCCTAGAGGGCGCAGCTTCTACGGCAAGCCAGAGGAAATCTGGTATTATGGCTTCTTTCCCCTTGTCTTTATCGATTACGACTGGGACGGGGATTATGACCTCACGCCCCTTAGTGCCCGTCATATCGCAGAAATTAATAGAGCTCAAATGGAATTAAAGCCGAAAATAATGAAAGAAAAAGCTGTTTTTGATTTCAATCTAATAATAAAAAAAATTAAAGAAGACCAAGTACTTATTCAAATTGAAGTTCCTTATAAGAATATCTGGTTTACAGAGGAAGGAGATAAATTAAAAACAACTTTAGGACTTTTTGTGGAAATTCTTGATTATTCGGAGAAAAAAGTTTGGGAACATCAAAAAAATTATATAGTCTCTTTTACAGAGGAAAACTTGGAAGAAATAATCAGAAAAAATTATTTAATAGAGATTCCAGTTGCCCTTGAGCATGGAGAT
>JAUWXI010000060.1 GCA_030616435.1 Candidatus Parcubacteria bacterium
AATTATATCTCCAAAAAGAGCAGCAGATATCATTGCTTCTTTTTCTCCAGATTTAGCAGCTTATCCCTTGGAAGGAAAGTGGTTAGAAGAAAAACACTTACCAACTTTACTCTCAATGACAGAATCAGCAAAAGCTGTTTCTAGAGGAAATGTTGCAGTTGTTATTGGTGGGGGAGCTGGCAGGTCAGAAGAAACAAAAGGAACAATTTTAAAATATCTTTCTGAAATAGATATTCCAGCAGTTATTGATGCTGCTGCTATCCATGCCTTAGGAGAGAATCCAGAAATAATAAAAGGAAAGCCATTTTTAATTACTCCTCATACCTATGAATTTTTTGTTTTAACAAAAAGAGAAATCTACAAACTTTCACATGAAGAAAAACAAAAGGCAGTAAAGGAAGAAGCAGAGAGATTGGAGACAACCATTTTACTCAAAGAAAAGCCAGATATCGTTTCTAATGGAAAAGAAATTGTTTTAAATAAAACTGGAACTCCCTATATGTCAGTGGGAGGGACAGGTGATGTTTTGGCTGGGGTTTGTGGAGCCTTAATAGCAAGAGGCATTAATCCATTTTTAGCTGCTCAAGCAGGAGTCTTCATTGTCTGTAAGGCTGGAGAAATGGCAGCTGAGAGGTTAAAAGAGGGACTTTTGGCCACTGATGTAATTGAGGCTATTCCCCAAGTTTTACATTAATCTTAGGAATTACAAATATTTTTATGTATGACCTCATAATTATTGGTGGGGGGCCAGCTGGAATTACAGCTGGCATATATGTTGCTAGAAAGAAGCTCAATACCTTGCTCATTTCTCGAGATTTTATTGGTCAGGTGGGTGAGGCTTTTTTGATTGAGAACTATCCTGGATTTGAAGAGATTTTAGGGTCTGAATTAATGGAAAAATTTAAAAAACACTTGGAAAAATTTAAAATTGATATAAATGAAGGGGAAGAAGTAAGTAAGATTTCAAAAACAAAAGATGGAAATTTTGAAGTAAAAACTTCTAAGGGTGACAGATTCCTGTCAAAAGCGGTAATTATTGCTTCAGGGAGAGATCCAAGGCCCTTGGAGGTACCCGGTGAAAAGGAATTTTTAGGCCGAGGAGTAAGTTACTGTGTTGTCTGCGATGGTCCTTTATTTGAGGGAAAAGAGGTAGTAGTGGTTGGTGGAGGAAATTCAGGGCTTGAGGCAGCCTTGGAGTTGAGCAAATTTTGCCCCAAAATACATATTTTAGAAGTTAGTCCTCAGCTTACATCTGATGAAATTACTCAAGAAAGAGTAAAGAAGATAGAAAAGATAGAAGTTTTAACTAATGCTGAAATTAAAGAAATAAAAGGGAAGAATTTTGTCAATTCAATAGTTTATCAAGATTTAAAAACTAAAAGAGAAAAAACTCTCAAAGTTGAAGGGGTTTTTGTTCAAATAGGTTCAATCCCAGCCACAGGTTTTATTAAAGGTTTGGTTGATTTTAATAAGAAAGATGAGATAAAAATTGATCCTAAAACTTGTGAAACAAAAACTCCAGGTCTTTTTGCCGCAGGTGATGTTACAGACATTCTGGTAAAGCAAATTATAGTAGCTACAGCTGAAGGAGCAAAAGCTGCCCTTTCTGCTTATAAATACTTACAAAAATCTAATAATTATTCAAAATGAGGCATTCTGAGATAAAATCCATAAAAGCAAGAGAAATTTTGGATTCAGGAGGAAGTCCAACAGTGGAGGTTGATTTGATTACTGATAAAGCATTGTTTCGAGCTTCTATTCCTTCTGGAGTTTCAAAAGGAAAATATGAAGCTTTAGAATTAAGAGATGGCGGGGAGAGATACGGGGGAATGGGAGTTTTAAAGGCAGTAAAAAATGTAAATGAAATTATTGCCCCAAAATT
>JAUWXI010000017.1 GCA_030616435.1 Candidatus Parcubacteria bacterium
CCAACCAAGATTACTACAATTGTTGCCAAAAGAATGTCTCTGTTTCCAATGTGGGCTAATTCATGACTGATTACTCCTTCCAATTCTGCTCTTTCCAATTTCTCAAGTAAACCTCTAGTAACAACTATTATTGAGTGTTCAGGGTCGCGACCTGTAGCAAAAGCATTAGGAGAAGCCTCATTAATTATATAAATTTTTGGCAAAGAAAGGCCAGCTGTAATACAAAGATTCTCAACGATTCGATAGAGCTCGGGATTATCCTTTTTCTCAATTTTTTTAGCTTTACTTATTGCCAAAACAATTTTGTCAGACCACCAGTAGGAACCTATGCCTGAAAGAAAGCTAAAAATTAAAGCTAGCCAGAAGGAAATCCAACTTCCGTAAAAATAGGCAAATAAATAAGCTATCAAAATTATCAATCCGAAAAAGAAAATTAAAAAAAACCAAGTCTTGCGAATATTTCTTTCAGCAAGAGTATAAAGGGTCATTAAAACTTAACTCTTGGGGCTTCTCTTTCTCCTGCCTCTTCTATTTCAAAAAATTCCATCTTCTTGAAACCAAAAAATGAGGCAAAGATGTTTTCAGGAAAGCTTTCAATTTTAATATTAAGATCCCTTGTGTTTGTGTTATAGAATCTTCTGGCAGCCTGAATTTTGTCTTCTGTGTCTCTAAGTTCTCTCTGTAATTCTAAGAAGTTTTCTGAAGCCTTTAATTCAGGATATCTTTCAGAAACTGCAAAAAGAGTCTTTAAGGTTTGAGAGAGATAATTCTCAGCTTTAGCTTTCTCTCCCGCTGTTTTAGCTCCCATAGCTTGGCTCCGAGCTTGAGTTACTCTTTCAAAAACCTCTCTTTCATGACTTGCATATCCTTTGACAGTTTCAACCAAATTTGGAATTAAATCATGTCTCCTCTTTAATTGAACATCAATATCTGAAAAAGCTTCCCTGGCTCGGCTCCTAAGTTTTACTAATCCGTTGTAAATGGCAACAAACCAAAATATAATCAGGGCTATAATTGCCGGAACATAAAGCGACCACTTAATAACTCCAAAGAGCCCACTAATGAATAATAAAATTATAAGGACTAATATCAGAACACTCCAAATATCCATAAAAAAAACAAACTAATTTTCAACGACCTTTAAAATCTAAATTCATTATAGCAAAATTAAAATTATTGGCAATTTAAAAAACCCGCCAAAACGGGAAAAAATTAGAGAATCTGACCAAAAGCCACACTTTCAAATTTAGTATCCTGGAGTTGGTATTCCGGGAGATTTTTGCTCTTTTTCTGCTGGTTTTTCTCCAACCACTACTTCAGTCGTCAGAAACATTGAAGCTGCTGAGGCTGCATTTTCCAGAGCTGACCTGACAACTTTTGTTGGATCAACAATACCAGCCTCCAAAAGGTCCTCAAAAACTAAGGTTTGGGCATTAAATCCAAAACCCCCTGTCTTCCCTTTCACCCTGGCAGCTATAACAGCACCGTCTTGCCCTGCATTTTCTGCAATCTGGCGAATTGGAGATTCCAAAGCTCTTTTTAAAATCTTGATCGCTGTTAATTCATCTCCTTCTGCTTTAATCTCATCCAAAACCTTTATTGCTCTCAAAAGAGCTACTCCACCACCTGGAACAACTCCTTCTTCAACAGCTGCTCTTGTAGCTGATAAAGCATCTTCTGTTTTGTGTTGTCTGGCCTTTTGCTCAACTTCAGTTGGTGCTCCTACCTTAATTATAGCCACTCCTCCAGTTAATTTCCCTAATCTTTCTTCAAGTTTTTCTTTATCAAAATCTGAAGTTATCTTCTCAATCTCATTTTTAATCTGGGAAATCCTTTTTTCAATTTCCTCTTTTTCCCCTTTTCCCTCAACAATGGTTGTATTTTCTTTTGTTGAAATTACCTTCCTGGCCTGACCCAACATTTCAAGTTCTATATCCTTTAGACTCAAGCCAGTTTCCTCAGAAATTACTTTTCCTCCAGTTAAAACACTAATATCTTGGAGTATTTCTTTTTTCCTGTCACCAAAACCTGGGGCCTTAACAGCCAAGGTATTGAATATTCCTCTCAATTTGTTTACAACCAAGGTAGCCAAGGCATCCCCCTCAACATCTTCAGCTATTATTACAAGATTCTTTCTTCCTCTCTTAGCTAATTTATCCATAAGGGGAACAATGTCGGGAAGTGAAGAAATTTTTTGGTCTGTAATTAAAATTAAAGGTTCTTCAAGTTCTGCCTCCATCTTCTCAACATTGGTAATCATATAGGGGGAAATGTAACCTCTATCAAACTGAAGTCCTTTTACAAGTTCCTTTTCCAAGCCAAAGGTCTTTGACTCTTCAACTGTAACCACCCCATCTTTTCCAATTTCTTCCATTACTTCAGCAATCAAATTTCCAACTTCTTGGTCTTCAGCTGAAATAGTCGCTACTTGAGCTATCTCGTCTTTTTTTGTAACAGGTCTTGAGAGATTTTTTAAAAAGGAGATGACCTTCTTTACTCCTTTTTCTATCCCTCTTTTTATTGCCAAAGGATCAGCTCCGGCAGTGACATTCTTTAAACCTTCAGTTATTATTGCCTGAGCTAAAATAATGGCAGTTGTTGTTCCATCTCCAGCTACATCACTTGTTTTTTGGGCTACTTCTTTGATGATTTCTGCTCCTATGTTTTCTATTCTATCTTCCAATTCAATTTCCTTGGCGATATTTACCCCATCATTTGTTATTGTCGGAGAACCAAAACCTGAATCCAAAACAACATTCCTTCCTCTAGGACCTAAAGTAACTCTCACAGCATCAGCTAATTTATCTGCTCCTGCTTTTAATTTTTTTCGTGCTTCTTCGCTATATTTAATTTGTTTAGCCATATTATTCTAATATTGCCAATATATCTTCTTCTTTGGCTATTAAATATTCTTTATCATTTATTTTCATTTCATTTGGGCCATATTTTGTGAAAAGGACAATGTCTCCCTTTTTGACCTGCAAGGGAATTACCTTACCAGAAGAAGTCCTTTTACCAGAACCCACAGCTATCACTTTTCCTTTTTGGGGCCTTTCTTTTTCTGCACTTTTTGGAAGCAAAATTCCTCCTTTTGTCTTTTCTTCTTGGTCCAAAGGTTCAATTAAAATGTGATCTGATAAAGGTTTAATTTTCATATTTTGAGCGATAGCGAGAAATATCTCCAGAAGTATATTTTGAGTGTTAGCGAAAAATATCCCTAGAGGTATAATTTTTAGCAAATAAAACGATTGATTGCTAATCCTATTTTAAAAAAAGAAAAAGGGTGTCAAAGGTTGTGAAGAAGAAACTGAACTAAAAACATTTTATAATTTATAGCCAATTTTGTCAAGTTTTCAAAACCCGACAAACTCCTTAATTTCATTATTAGGAAGAATGGAAACTTGGCCTGCAGAATCAATAACAGCTAAACCTAAAAAATTACCTTCAATGTCAAAAATAGGACTTCCTTGTAAAGAAATTTTTTCAAAGATGTTTGTCTTGTAAAGGGGGCTTTCAAAGCTTTTAATAATTCCCTCATTCACTATCTTTTCGACATCTTCATTTTCAAAAACCTTTCCAAAAAGAAAAACCCTTTCCCCTAATCTTTTCTTTCCCAGGTCAGCAAAAGGAAGGGTGGGAAGGCTTTCTTTTGAATCAAGTTTCATTAAGGCCAAATCCCCTTTTCTTTTTAAAATCTGAAAGGGGGCTCTACCTTCTTCAATAAAAAAACTAAAAGAATAGCCTGCTGGTACAAGCTCAGACAGGGTAACACAAAGTCCATCTGAAGTAACAATAATACCTGAACCCAAAAGAAATTTCTTTCCCACTTGTGTCTTTATTCCAACAACAACTCCTTCAACTTTTTCAACAGCTTCCTGTAGGGCAATATTTTCTTGGATTTTAATTTCCTTTGTCTCTGTAATATAAACTGGTGCCTTTTCCAGCCCATATTCATAAAAAAGAGGCCTCTCTATAAAATAGGGCCACAAAATCTGGTCAGCAAAAATTCCTCCCACAATCCCTACAATAAAACAAAAAAGTGTCTGTAAAATAGCTTTTTTCATTACCGTTTCTACTTAACAGAAGTTTTTTCTAGGCTTTTCTTTTTCTTTAATTCCAAAAGTCGAGGGATTTGAAAAATCATCTGCCCTTCTTCAGTATCAATGAAAATCCTGTCTCCCCTTTTAATCTCGCCTCCAACTATCTTCAAAGAAAGAGGATCCAAAATTTTCTTTTGGATAGCCCTCTTTAAAGGCCTGGCTCCTAAATTCTGATCAAAGCCTTTTTCTGCCAAAAGTGCTTTTACCTCTTTCCCAAAATCAATCTTAATTTCCCTTTTCTCCAATCTCTTTTTCACCTTCGCCAATTCTAAATTAACTATCTTTTTAATTTCACGTTTCCCCAGATAATTAAAGATGATTATCTCATCGACCCTGTTTAAAAATTCCGGCCTAAATTTTTCCTGTAGAGCTTCTTTTATCTTAGCTTTAAGATTAACCCTTTTGGCTCTGTCTTCTTTTGGTAAAAAGCCCAAGGGACCCATTTTAGAAATATATTGTGAACCTACATTTGAAGTCATAATCAGAATTATGTTTTTAAAAGAAGCTACTCTTCCTTTGGCATCTGTTAACCTTCCATCTTCTAATATCTGCAATAAAATGTTAAATACTTCAGGATGGGCTTTTTCTATTTCATCTAAGAGAATAACAGAGTAAGGTCTTCTCCGAATTTTCTCTGTTAATTGACCTCCTTCTTCATAACCTACGTATCCTGGAGGAGAACCTATCATTTTGGAAACCGTATGACGCTCCATATATTCTGACATATCAAGCCTTATTAAGGCATTCTCATCGTTAAAAAGAAACTTTGCCAAAGCCTTAGCTGTCTCCGTCTTCCCCACTCCCGTAGGTCCCAGGAACATAAAGGAGCCCAAAGGCCTGTCTTCTTCTGAAATTCCAGCCCTACTCCTTCGAATAGCATTGGAAACTGCCTTTATAGCTTGTACTTGACCAACAATTCTTTTTTGAAGAATTTGTTCCATTCTTTTCAATTTTTCTACCTCTGCCTCCAAAAGTTTTGTTATGGGAATGCCTGTCCAGCAAGAAACCACTTTTGCTATATCTTCTTCCGTGACTTCTTCTTTTAATAAAGGACGGCTTTTTTGTAACATAGCTAACTTTTTTTCGGTCTCCCTGAGCTTTTTTAAAAGAGCAGGAATCTTTCCATACTTTATTTCTGCTACTTTTTGTAAATCGGCTTTTTGGCCTGCTTTTTCAGCCAAATATTTAAAGTCATCTATTTTCTTTTTAAGGTCTTTTATTTTGTTTATGGTTTGTTTTTCTGTTTTCCATCTCATTTCAAGGGCTTCCGCTTTTTCTTTCAAATCTGCTAAGGCTCTCTTTTTTGCCTTTAATTTTTTTCCTTCTTTTTCCTCACCTTTCAAACCCTCCTTTTCAATCTCCAATTTTTGAATTTCTTTTTTCAATTCTTCGAGTTCTCCTGGCTCAGACTCTATTTCTAATTTTAAGGCGCTGGCTGACTCATCCATCAAGTCAACCGCCTTGTCAGGCAAAAATCTGTCTGTGATATATCTTGCTGAAAGATTAGCTGCTGCCCTCAAAGCCTCATCTGTAATTTTTACTCCGTGATGAAGTTCATACTTTTCCTTTATACCTCTTAAAATTGAAATCGTCTCTTCAACTGAAGGTTCTGCAACATAAATTGGCTGAAATCTTCTTTCTAAAGCGGGATCTCTTTCAATATATTTTTGATAGTCTGTTAATGTCGTGGCTCCAATAGCTCTTAGTTCCCCTCTGGCCAAAGCAGGTTTCAAAAGGTTTGAGGCATCGATTGCGCCTTCAGCAGCTCCTGCTCCAACCAAAGTATGGAGCTCATCAATAAGTAAAATATAATGGCCTTTTACCCTATTGATTTCCCTTAAAAGAGCTTTTATCCTATCTTCAAACTCCCCCCGATACCTTGTTCCTGCAACCAAGGCTCCTAAATCCAAGGCCACAATTTCTTTTTCCTTTAAACTTTCTGGAACCTCCCCTTTAACAATCATTTGAGCTAATCCTTCTACAATAGCTGTCTTTCCAACCCCGGCCTCACCAATTAAAACTGGATTGTTCTTTTTTCTTCGAGAAAGAACCTCCATCAATCTTTTTATCTCATTCTTGCGGCCAATAACCGGATCCAGCTTCCCTTGTTTTGCCAAAAGAGTCAAGTTTCTGGCATATCTTTTGACCACCTCTCTCTTGGTTTCTGGAAAAGCATCGGTAACCTTTTGGTCTCCCCGAATTTCTTGCAAAACTCCCAAGAAGCTCCCATAATCAAGATTTTGTCTTTCGCCTTCTTGGAAAAATGTAACCTGATCTAAAATCTCCTTTGCTTTAGTTCGTACTGAAAGAAGCCCCAAGAAAAGGTGCTCAATTGAGATAAAGTCATCACCCATTTTCAATGCCTCTTTCTTTGCCTGCTCTAAAGCCCTGGCTAAATCTTGGGTTAAATAAAAGTTTCCTAAGGTTTGAAGGGAAACTACAACTGGAAGCCCCCGAACCTGGCTTCTGACCTTTTCTCCTAATTCCTGGACATTCACTCCCAATCTCAAAAGAGAAGTTAAAACCAAGCTTTCTTTTTGAGAAAGTAAAGCTCCTAATAAATGCAAGGCGTCAATTTGTTGCTGATCATTTCTTTTAGCAATTTCTTGAGCTTGCATTAATGCCTGCTGGGCTTTATGAGTAAAATTTGGACCAACTAACATGTTAGATATTAAATATTAGGTGATAAGTTATGGATTGGTATCCTCTTTTTATCACAAGTTTTTTGAAAAATCAAGAGATACTTACCCTGATTTTTCACCCAAGATGACTGAAATTGTCTTTTCCTGTCCATTTCTTAAAATTTTTAAAACCACTTCATCGCCAGGATCATATTTCATAATAATCTTTGCCAGAGAATTCTCCAGGGTGATCTTCTCACCATTAAATTCTAAAATTATGTCATCTCTTTGCAAGCCTACTTTTTCTGCTGCAGAATCTGAGAAAATAGCCACCTCAGTTTTTTCTCCAAATCTATCCCTTCCTATCCAGACTCCATAATCTACAGGAAGATCATATTGCTCTTTTAACTCCTCTGTAATCAAAATATAGTAGACCCCCAAAAAAGGATAAACAATCTTTCCAATTTCTTTCACTTGCTTAATATCTTTCTTAGCTTTATTTATGGGGATGGCAAAACCTATGTTTTCAGCTCCCAAAGCCAAGGCTGTATTAATACCAATAACCTGGCTCTTCAAATCCAAAAGTGGTCCCCCAGAATTTCCAAAATTAATGGCAGCATCTGTCTGGATAACACCTTCAATTGTTTCATAAAATCCTCCGCCTGAAGCTGTAATTTTTCTTCCTAATCCTGAAATCACTCCCACTGAAACTGAATTCTTAAACTCTCCCAAAACATTTCCGATAGCAATGACCGTCTGGCCAATTTGCAAATTGTCTGAATTGCCAAGTTTAACTACAGGAAATTTTTCTTCTGCCTCGATTTTAAGGATAGCCAAATCCTGTCCAGGATCTCTGGCTAAGACTTTGGCCTCAAATTTCCTTCCATCATT
>JAUWXI010000044.1 GCA_030616435.1 Candidatus Parcubacteria bacterium
GAGAAGGGGCGGGGAAATTGATGCTCTGAGCAAAATCGTTGCTGAGAAAGCAGGTCGGGGGCATTTAGATTGCCAAGGTTTAATAGTAGATAAAGATTCCAAAATAAAACTCGTTCCAGAATTACTGAATAAAGACAAAAATGCTCTAATTACCCACGAAGCTTCTATAGGAAGAATTTCAGAAGAGGCTCTGAATTATTTAAGAATGAGAGGTTTGAATGAAGAAAAAGCAATAGATTTAATAATCAGCGGATTTTTAAAGACATGAGAAAATTAAAGAAGAAAGTTATAGTGGCAATATCTGGTGGTGTTGATTCATCAATGGCAGCAGCCCTATTGAAGAAGGCAGGCTTTAATGTGACTGGAATTTTTATGAAACTTTATAATTCACCAAGATTTAAAAAATCTAAAAAGAGAGCAAAAAAGATTGCTGAAATTTTAGAGATTCCTTTTTTAAGTCTGGATTTACAAAAAGAATTTAAAAACAAAGTCATCGATTGTTTTTTGGCTGGATATAAAAAGGGGAGAACTCCTAATCCTTGTGTGGTTTGTAACAAAGAAATAAAATTTGGGTTGTTGTTGGAAAAAACTTTATCCTTAGGTGCAGATTTCATTGCTACTGGTCACTATGCTCGTATTCAAAGAGGAAAAGAAAGAATCCGTTTGTTAAAAGCAAAAGATAAAGAGAAAGATCAGTCATATTTTTTATGGCAACTTAATCAAGATCAGTTAAAACGAATTTTGTTTCCCTTAGGAGATTACACAAAAACTCAGGTGAGAAATTTGGCAAAAAAGTTTAAATTACCAGTTCTTAATATTCCAGAATCTCAGGAAATTTGTTTTATTCAAACCACAATCAATGATTTTTTAAAAAAACATTTAAAAACAAAACCTGGTAAAATTATCGACAAAGAAGGGAAAACGATTAGCAAACATAAAGGACTTTGGTTTTATACAATTGGTCAAAGAAAGGGAATAGAATTGGCAGGAGGCCCCTATTATGTTTTAGATAAAGATTTAAAGAAAAATCTTTTAATTGTTACAAAAAAAGAAAAGGATTTATATAGGAGAGAATTGATAGCTAAAGATGTCAATTGGATTTCTGGTAAAGAACCTGTATTACCTTTGAAAGTAAAAGCAAAGATTCGTTATCGCCATGAACTAGCTTCAGGGAGCTTAAACTATCATCAAAAACCTAAGACCTATCACCTAATTTTTGAGCGTTCCCAAAGAGCAGTTACTCCCGGCCAATCAATAGTTTTCTTTAAAAGAGGGGAAGTTTTGGGAGGGGGAATAATAAAAAAGTCTTTGTCTTTGGGCAATAATTAGTTAAAATAAAAAGGATATGATAAAAAAGTTGATTTTTGTGATTTTAATTCTTTCTCTCTGCAGTTTTGATTTTGTTTTTTCCCAAACTGAAAAAATTGAGATTAATTTCTTTTATAGTGCCATTTGTCCTCATTGTGCTGAGGAGAAAGAATTTTTGAAAAACTTAGAGAAAAAATATCCAGAAATTGAGGTGAAAGAATATGAGATAATTTATAATTCAGAGAATCAAAAAATTCTAAAAGATTTTTATGAAAAATATGAAGTTCCAGAAAAGGAGAGAGGATGGGTACCAGTAACTTTTACCCCTACTAAATATTTCCTTGGTTTTAATCAACAGGTTGCAGAAAACATTGAAAATTGTTTAAAAGCCTGTATAGGTGAAAATGGAGCGATTTCTCAGAAAATCAAAATTCCAATTTTCGGCACTCTTGATCTTTCAAAAATGTCTTTACCAGCCCTGACTATAACCCTGGGAGCTTTAGATGGTTTTAACCCTTGTGCAATGTGGATTTTACTATTTTTAATTACTCTTTTGATAAATACCCGTTCCAGAAAGAGAATGTGGCTGATAGGAGGAACTTTCATTGCAGCTTCTGGTATTGTTTACTTTTTGCTCCTGAGCGCCTGGTTTAATTTGTTTTTAGCAATAAGCTATGTAAATTTAACCAGAATTTCAATTGGGATTTTTGCCCTGGGAATTGGGGCCTGGCAAATTAAAAAATTTATCAATTACAAAGGAGTTTGTCCGGTAACTGACGGCAGTACAAAGTTAAAAGATAGAGTAAGAAATGGGTTGAAAGATCGCGCTGAAAAATTAGCTCTTTCTCCCTTTACTTTTGGTATCTTAGCAGGAGTGATTATTTTGGCTTTTGGAATAAACCTAATTGAGTTTTTTTGTTCTGCTGGTTTGCCTGCTATTTATACTCGAATTTTGGCCTTAAATGTGCTTAGTACTTTGAACTATTATTTTTACATTTTGCTCTATACTCTTGTTTTTATGTTAGATGATTTGATTATTCTTTTAATAGCTGTTATTACCCTTAGCAAAATTGGCTTTACAGATAAATACAATTACTGGGCTACTTTAATTGGCGGATTGTTGATTTTTACTTTGGGAGTTTTATTGATTTTTAAACCTGAATTTTTAATGTTTGGTTAGAATATGAAAAAGAAAAAAATTACAAGCAAAATTTCTCTTTCTCAGATTTTAAAATATCCTGGAGCTGGGAAAATTTTGGCAAAATACAAATTACCCTGCCTTTGGTGCCCATTGGCAAAATTTGAGATGGAAAATCTGACTTT
>JAUWXI010000023.1 GCA_030616435.1 Candidatus Parcubacteria bacterium
AAATTGTATGAATAATGAATTGCCAGAAAAATTACCTCCCAGGTCTGTTGAAGCAGAAAAATGTTTGTTGGGTTGTTTGATGCTCGACAAAGAAGCTATAGTCAAGGTGGCAGATTTTTTAAGAGCTGGGGATTTTTACAAAGGGAATCATCAACAAATTTATGAAGGAATGATAGAGCTTTTCGGAAGACAAGAACCCATTGATTTGCTCTCTATCTCTACCCGCTTAAAAGAAAAAAAATTACTTGAGCAAATTGGAGGAGCAAGTTATTTGTCAGAATGCATAAATTCAGTTCCCACAGCCTCTAATGTTTTAAATTATGCCAAGATGGTTACAAAAAAGAAGGTTTTACGAGATTTAATTCAGGCCAGTCAGGAAATAGGCTCCCTGGCTTTCAATGAGGAAGAAGATGTAAATGTCCTTTTAGATAAAGCAGAAACTAAAATTTTTAGCATTGCCCAGAGGTCATTAACCCAGGAATTCTTATCTGTTGGAGATGCTTTAGAAGAAGCTTTTGAGAGAATAGATGAACTTTCTCGTGACCGAGGAAAATTAAGAGGGCTTACGACTGGATTTCCTGGTCTGGATAATATTTTAGCTGGACTTCAAAAATCAGACTTGATAATTTTAGCCTCGCGGCCAGCTTTTGGAAAAAGCTCATTAGCTCTCAATTTTGCCAGCCATATTGCTACTACAGAAAAAGTACCCATTGGCTTCTTTAGTTTAGAAATGTCAAAAGATCAGCTGGTTGATAGATTAATCGCTGCCCAAGCTAATGTTGATTTGTGGAGATTAAGAACGGGCCGGCTTTCTGGTGAAGGAGAAGATAATGATTTTGTGAAAATTAGAAAGGCCCTCCAAACTTTATCCAAAGCTCCAATCTATATTGACGATGCTGCTTCTTCAAATATTTTACAAATAAGGGCTATGTCTAGAAGATTGCAGGCTCAGAAAGGTTTGGGTCTTGTTATTGTTGACTATTTACAATTAATGGAGCCTTCCAATCCTAATATGAGCATGGTCCAGCAGATGACGCAAATTTCAAAGTCATTAAAGAGTTTAGCAAAAGAACTCAATGTCCCTGTTTTAGCCATTTCTCAGTTATCTCGAGCAGTAGAACAAAGAACCCTCCACATCCCTAGATTGGCTGATCTTCGTGAGTCGGGCGCGCTCGAACAGGATGCGGATGTTGTTATGTTTATTAATCGAGAAGACCGCTACAATCCAAATACACCCCGGAAAAACATCGCTGACATCATAATAGCAAAACATAGAAATGGACCTGTAGGCAGAGTTGAACTTTACTTTGACGAAAGAACAGTTTCCTTTAGAAGTTTGGAAAAAAGAGAAGAAGAATAAATGTATCCAAAATCTATTCAAAAACTAATTGATATTTTTTCAAAATTTCCTGGGGTAGGGCCAAAAACTGCGGCTCGTTTTATTTTCTATCTAAAAAAGGTTCCTGAAAAAGAAGTTGAAAACCTTTTAGAATTGATAAAACATTTGAAAAAAGATATTAAAACCTGTTCTTTTTGCTTTAATATCTTTGAAGGTCCTGGTGCAAAAGAAGATCTTTGTCCTATTTGTCAGAACCCCACGAGAGACCGGACTCTTCTTTGCGTAGTAGAAAAAGAACAAGACTTAGTTTCAATAGAAAAAACAGATAAATATAAAGGGCTCTATTTTATCTTAGGAGGGACAATACCTATTTTAAAAAAAGAGAAAAAGAAAATTAAAGAAAAGGAATTAAAACAAAGGATATTGCATCCTGAAAAGTTTGGCCTTTTTGCAGCAGAATTTAAAGAAATCATCCTGGCTTTAAATCCCACAGCTGAAGGTAAGGCAACAATGCTTTACCTTAAAAGATTTCTAAAACCTTTGGATAAAAAAATAACCTCCTTAGGCCTGGGCTTACCAAAAGGAGGTGAGTTAGAATACGCTGATGAAGAAACGTTGGCTAGTGCCTTTGAGCGAAGAGAATAGAATTACAAACTCCTCAAACTTTTTTCAATAATTTTAGTGGCTTCTTTTTTTGAAGTCCATTTTTTAAAATAGAGAGGTTCACCAAATTTAATTAAAATTGGGCCTCCTTTTCGAGGAAAACGTCCTGCATAGGGAAGAATTTGATCCGTTCCATATATTTTAATGGGAACAACTGGAGCTTGCATTTCTACTGCTAAAGCTCCTGCTCCCTCTTTTAATGGAAGCATCTTTCCAGTAGGACTCTGCCTTCCTTCAGGAAAAAATAGAATTGACCAATTTTTATCAAGTAATTCTCCAGTATGCTCAAATCCAGATTTCATTTGACTGATCCTTGGGAAAGGATAGGCATTCAAAAGAAAAACTACTATTTTCAAGAATCTTCTATATTTTTCGTAAAGAACATCAGAAGCGGCAGCTAGAGCAATATTATCCCGAAATTTTGAAGGAAGAGCCCTTACTACCGAGAGGCCGTCCAGAGAACTAATGTGATTTGCCATAAAAATTACAGGAGTAGTAAGTCCTTCAAGATTTTCTATTCCCTCTGTTTTAGTTTGAGAAAAAATTCTTAACAAGGGAAAGAGAAAAATCTTCTGTAATACCTTTCTTATTCTTTTTGTTAGAGGATGTAATTGCCAGGAAAATATTTTATGTTTTATTTTTCTTTTAGGTTTTTCTTTAATTAATTCTTCTAAATCTTTTACTTTGGTCTTAGGAGTAATTTTTTCTTCATCAATCTCCACCCCAAATTGTTCCTCAATTTGAGCAACCAGTTCAATCCTCATTAAAGAATCGAGTTTGAGATCTTTTACCACTCTAGTTTTTGAAGAAATTAAACTAGGATCGGTATCAGTAACTGTAGAAAGAATTTCTATTAAAGGAGGAGCTTCTTTTTTAGCTAATTTTATCTCCTCTGGGACAATTTTTTGAGTTAAATATTCAAGAACTTCTAGCCTCTTAACTTTTTTGGTTATGGTTCTTGGAAAATCTGAGAACGGCCAAGTCGACCAACTTTGAATCTGCTGAAAACTAGCCAATCTTTTATTCGCCCTATCAATAATTTTCTCGGCTCTTTTAATTTTCCCTAAAAGCACGGCGTGAATTTCTATTTTCCCTCTTTTGGGTAAGCCTACCACACAGCTATCCATTATTCCTTTCTCTTTATTTAATTCAAATTCTATATCTTCTGGATAAACATTTTGGCCAGCAGCGGTTAGTATCATGAACTTCTTTCTTCCTTTAATATATAAAAAACCTTCTTTATCCAGATACCCCATATCCCCGGTTTTAAACCAACCATCTTCAAAGGCCTTTTTTGTTTTTTGAGAATCTTTCCAATAACCTTTAAACACTATAGGACCTTTAACTAAAATTTCGTCGTCTTTAGCAATTTTAACCTTGACTCCGGGCACTACTTTTCCTACCGAGGTAATCTTTTTAAAAGGAGGAGGGGTAACACTAACCACTGGTGAAGTTTCAGTTAACCCGTAACCCTGAAGAATATTTATTCCCAAGGCCTGCCATTTTTTACCAACTTCTGATTCAAGAGGAGCTGCTCCCGAGACGATTAAATTTAGGTTTCCACCGAATTTTCGATGAACATCTCGAAATAAAATTCGGCGAACCTTTTTAGGCAAAGATGGAGAAATTTTAAAAAGAAGTTTAAGAATTTTCTCTCTCCCTTGGCGCTTAGCTTCTGTCTCAATTCTACTCATCACCAGCTTCAAAAATTCAGGAACCGCTGCCATTTTGGTAATTTTGTTTTCAAGAAGAGTTCTGGTAATGATAACAGACCCCAAGGCAGGAACAAAAACTATTTGGGCTCCGCTGGCTAAAGTCCTAAACTCAACAATTTGTTCGAAAACATGGCTTAAAGGCAAAATGGAAAGAAACTTATCTGATTTTTCTACTTTAATTATATTAAATATTGCTTTAAGATCAGAAACAATGTTTTTATGAGTTAGAACTACCCCTTTTGGATGGCCTGTGGTTCCAGAGGTATAAAGAATCTCGACTAAGTCATTCTCTCGAATTAGAGGTTTTTTAAATAGGTGTTCACTTTGAGCAAGGTGGTCGAAATAATCAATATTAATAAAAGCTAAGCTAAGTTTCTTTGGTTCTTTTATTCCTGAGGACTTCAAAAGAAGTTTGGCTCCAGTTTTTTTGGCTACTTCCAAGACAAATTTGGGTAGGTTCTGAAGATGAAGGGGCACAACAATAACACCCTTTAAAAGGCAACCAAAAAAGGCGCCTAACCAATAAGGAGAATTTGGCGCCCAGAGGAGAACTCTATCCCCTTTTTTTAATTTTCTCTCCTCAAGTAATTTGGCAATTCCAGAAGCAAAATTATAAAATTGAGAATAATTCCAGATAATACTTCTGAATCTTGGTTTTATTTTTAGAGCAGGGGCTTCTGGGAATTGCTCTTTGCCTTCTTCTAAAATATCTATAAGGGTTTTAATCATTTTAATAAAATAGCAACTACGGCTATCACATAGTCCCCATGGTGACTGATACTTAAATCATGACTTTTGATATTTCTTTTATCAACAACTCCATTGAGATTTAAGACTGGTTTTCCTGATTTAATGTTTTTAATCTCAATCAGCTTCCAGCTTCCTGGTTTTAAATCTAGAGCTTTAATAACTGCCTCTTTAGCTGCAAAAAGGCCTGCCAAGTGGGAAATTTCGGGATTTTGAAGTTCTGATTCACAAAAAATATCCCGTTTGAATTTCTCGGGACATTTTTTAAAAGTTGTTCGAAATTTTTCAAGTTGTAAAATATCGCTTCCAACTTTAATCTTCATAACAATCACTTAAAAGTCAAAATTTCTACCTCGGTAAAGGCTTGGCGATGGCCTTTTTTTATTTTATAACGTTTTTTTGCCTTGTGTTTAAAAATCACTACTTTTTTTGCTTTCCCCTGCTTTAAAATTTTCCCCATCACTTTTGCTCCTTTAATAAAGGGGTCTCCAATATGAACTTTCCCTCTTTTTTCCAAGAGTAAAACCTTATCAAAAACAACTTTCTCACCTTCTTTTCCTTCTATCTTTTCAATTTTAATTTTATCTCCTTTGGAAACCAGGTACTGTTTCCCTCCGGTTTTTATTACAGCCTTCATTTAATCTTCTTTAAGTTTCTTTTTTTCGGGAGATTTCAAGAGGCCCAAATGATCTATTCTCCCAACCAACCTTTCATAGCCTGACCTAACTCTCTCTGAAGCCTTCTTTGCATGATCAATATGGGATGTTAAAACAGAAAGTCCATCTCCAAATTTTATAGATTCTTGCTGAATTGCCTTTAACCCCTCAAAAATACGCTTTGAGGCCTCCTCAATTCTTGCCCCTTCAAGTCCAATCATAATAATCTTCAAAAGATAAAAGAAAGTATTGGGAGAAACAAAGTAGACCTTCTTTTCATATCCATAAGAAAGCAAAGCAGGATGCCTTAGAGTTATCTCATAATAAACAGGTTCTGAAGGAATATATATTAAGGCAAAATCAACCGTCCCTTCCTGGGGCAAAATGTATTTTCTTGACACATCATCAATATGCTTTTTTATAGCCCTGGCAAACTCTCTCAAATAACGTTCTTTTTCCTCTTCTTTAGCTGTATTAAGCCTTCTAAAGCTTTCCATGGGAAACTTTGAATCAATTGGAATAATCCCCTGCTTTGTCTTGATTATGGCATCAACGATTTGTCCCTCCCTAAATTGATATTGAATCTTAAAATTGTCCTTTGGCAGAGCCTGTGCTAAAAGATCATTTAAGATTTGCTCTCCAATGTTTCCCCTGAG
>JAUWXI010000024.1 GCA_030616435.1 Candidatus Parcubacteria bacterium
TGGTAGTAGGCCGAGGAAGAATTAGAAATCCTTGAGCTGGGATCTTTGTTTCTTCGGGAAAGATATAAGTTTTGGTTCTTCCTACAGTGTCAGTTATTTTCCAATTAGCGAGAGCTACTTCTTCATTGTTTATATTTTTTAACTCAATCCACTCCTCCAACCTGTCTTCTTCTTCGGGTGATGGGAGTATTTCGTTTAGTAGGATACCGGAAGGATAAGTGACAAGTTGGGCTTTTTCTTGTTGTTTTTCTTCGGTTTCAGGCTGAACAATTGATAGGGGAACGCTATTTTCATTTCCTGGTGTTCCATTAATTGGATTTCCTTCAGCATCAAGACCATTTAGGATTTCTCCATTATTAGTGGCCCAATTATTTGGGTCTGAACCTAAATCTTGAATATCTTTTCTTTCCATTGTTTTATAATCAGGTTTTCCTTCACCAGTAAACCAACCCTTTGAACAATTGACTTCATCAACTATTTGAGAGTCTGTATCTAAAAGCTGTAAATGTTCTCCGCTGTTATTTAATCCGTGACCTCCCCAACCTGTAGGTTTTTGACTAGCCGCAATATCACTTATTGTAGTATCATCTGTTCTTTCAATAAGATAATAAGATCTTATCTTAATGATTCCTGTGAGAGGCTCAATTAAAGCTTCTCCTCCTTCTTCATATAATCCCCAACCTTCAAGGTTAATGTCTTGATTGGTGTTATTGTATAACTCTATCCACTCGTCAGAGCTATTAGCTGCTGTGCCCATCCAGGCTATTTCATTAATTACCACATCTAGCGGGTTAGCAGCCTGAACCGAAAAAGCAAAGGCGAGAAGAAACAAAAAACTAAGACCAATTTTTAGGATTTTAAACATTGCCTTATTTTACCAAAAAACCGCCTTCGTGGCGATTTTCAATTTACCATTAAATAGGCTTTTTAGACCCTTTTTAAAATCTCAATATATTCTTCTGGGCTAATACCCAAAATTCGTAGGTTATTTCGAATAACAAAAACCGGTAGAGATTTATCTTTGGGAATAACTACCGGTCGTTTTAGGCCTTCTCGCCAATAAATTCGGTGGTCTCCTTTTTCTCTTTCCAAACGACATCCTACAAATAAAAGAAACTTTTCGAATTTTCTCCAATGAATAGGCGTTAAACGAGCCATATATTATTTTGCTGGCACCCGAACAGTTTGAGACTCTTGCGAAATCACTATAGGGGGTTGCCATTTTGTTCGAATGCGTCTCCATCCTAAACTCCGCAAAACTTCATCTAATGTGCCCCTTTTAACAACTTCTTCAAAAAAAATATTAACGATTTCGCTAAATCGTTCCCTTACTTCTTTATGACTATCTCCAGAAGTAGATAAATCAAGGGCGGGGGTATAAGCAATAAATTTTTTACCTTCCCTAAGTATAGAAACAGGAAGTTTAAATTCTAACATAACTCTTCCCATATATTTTAATAATAACAAAATAAAAAGTTAAGTCAAATATCAATTCCACAACTTTAGCTCTCCAGATAGAACTCGAATTTTTTCTGTTTCAGACCTTCGCTAAACTTTCCTTTCTTACTTCATTCTTGGAAAGCAATTGAGTGATCACGAATACAGAAAATGTTGGTTTATGGGGACAGTCCATTCTTCTTCTGCATCAGGACCTTCAGGGGAGGGGAGGATTTCATTCATGAAAACCTTTGAAGGATAAATTTCTTTCGTTTTTATTCCCCGGTTATTCTTTCTACTTCTTTAATAGTTGTAATACCTTCTAAAACTTTTATTATTCCATCCTGTTTTAGGGTAATCATACCTTTCTTTCTAGCAAAATCTCTTAAGGCAGCAATTGAAGGATTTTTCAAGATGAACTTTTCCATTTCCGAATCTACTAAAAAGGCCTCAAAGATTCCAATCCTTCCTTTATAGCCTGTAAGGTTGCAATCTGGGCAGCCTTTAGCTTTTGGAATTTTCATATCCTTTTTTAATTCAAAAACTTCTTTAGGAACTCCTTTTAAAATCTTTTTTATCTTCTGGAAATCTTCTTCAGTGATTTTTTCAAACTTAGCACATTTTTTACAAACCTTTCTTATTAATCTCTGAGCTATAGCAGTGTTTAAGGCTGGTGCAATGTTTGATGTTTTAGCTTCCAGGCTGGTTAATCTTGCTACTGTTCCAGCAGCATCATTTGTGTGTAGGGTTGTTAAAACAAGATGGCCCGTTAAGGCTGCCTGAATAGCCATCTTTGCAGTTTCAGCATCTCTTATTTCTCCTACCAAGACCACATCTGGGTCGTGTCTCATTACTGACCTTAAGCCCGAAGCAAAATCATACCCTGCTCTAGGCTTAACCTGGGTCTGGGAAATTCCTTTTAAATGATACTCAATTGGGTCCTCAATAGTAATGACTTTAATTTCAGGCTTTTGGATTTTCTTCAAAAAAGCATAGAGAGTGGTTGTCTTTCCACAACCTGTAGGTCCTGTAACAATTACCATTCCATTAGGTTTTTTTATTTCTCTTTCAATAATCTTTAAAAGATCCTTTTTTAAACCGAGCTCTTCTATTTCAATCAAGCTTTTTGGGTTTAAGATTCTTAAGACTATTGATTCTCCATGTTCTGCAGGCAAAGTGGAGGCTCTTATTTCAATTGGGATTTCTTCCAGAAAAACAGAGAATCTCCCATCCTGGGGTCTGTTAGTAATGTTTAATTTAATTCCAGAGAGTAATTTTGTCCTGGAAAGCAGGCCTGTATAGATCTTTTTATCAAACAAGAGGACATCATACAAAATTCCATCAATCCTTAGCCTGATTTTTGCCTTCTCTTCTAAAGGTTCAATATGAATATCAGAGGCATTTAAATTTATAGCCCCTGCTAAAATCAGTTCTGAAATTTCGCTTATACTTTTTTCCAAAAAGTTTTCAACCTCTTTCTTAAAGTCTAAAATGTTTTTTATCTTTATTGATTCTTCTTTAATTTCAGGGGAGATTGAAATTTTTTCTGTAATCTTTTTTTGCATTTTACTTTCTCTTTCAATTATACTACTTTTGAATAAAATATAAAAATCTATGGAGTATTTGACAAACAACCCTTCTGAAACAAAAAAATTGGGAGAGAAATTAGCTCAAGAGATTTTATGTTTTAGCAAGCTTTCTAGGCCAGAGCAAGCTTGGTGCGGGGCAAAAAGAATGAAGGATTCTGCTTTTGTCTTAGGCCTTGTGGGAGAATTGGGAGGAGGGAAAACAACATTTTTGCAGGGATTTGCCAGGGGACTGGGAATTAAAGAAAAAATTCTAAGCCCTAGCTTTGTGATAATGAAGAGGTTTGATATTAGCTATAAAACTCCTACATCTTTTAAGAGTTTTTATCATATTGATTGCTATAGAATCGAAAAAATAAAAGAGGTTTTAGACCTCGATTTCAAGGAAATCATTTCAAATCCTCAAAATATTGTTGCTATTGAATGGGCAGACAAGATCTGGAAAATCTTGCCAAAAAATACCCTGATTTTAGAATTTGAGTTTAAAAATAGGGGTAAAAGAAAGGTTAAAATTAGGAATATCCCCTTGTGGATAAGTACTCTTGACAAAAACTCCTGATCTAATAAAATGAAATAATCCTTATCGGATAACTCAAGAAGGCTTGAAAGTGAGAAATAATTGAAATAAGGATTTTCCTAAGGATAAAATAAATAAAAAGAAGGCCTGCGGAAAATTTACCTGGTAAGGCGATTTTTCGTTAGGCCTTCTATATTGAATTTTAATCATTTTAAAGATTTTGTCAAGCCCTATTATCCCCATCTCCCACTTTTCCTAAAAAAGAAGGTAAGGGATAACTAGAGGCGGGTAAAGAGATAAATAATTATGTCAGAAAAATTTAAAGAGAATCCAAAAATAGAAACCGATCTTATCTCTTTGAGAAAAGCAACAAAGTACTGTGATTATTCAGGAGACTATTTGAAATTGAGAGCTCGGCAAGGAAAACTAAAAGCTGTGAAAGTTGGAAGGATGTGGGCAACGAAGAAAGAATGGGTCCAAGACTATATTAGAGAAATGGAAGGTTATAAAGAGAATGCAAAAACAGGAACTGATCTCATCTCTTTAACGAAAGCAACGAAGTACTGTGGTTACTCAGGAGACTATTTGAAATTGAGAGCTCGGCAAGGAAAGTTAAAGGCTGTAAAAATTGGAAGGGTGTGGGCAACAAAGAGAGAATGGGTTGAAGACTACGTTAGAGAAATGGAAGAGTATAAAGAGAACAGGAGAAGGCAATGGGAAATAAAACTAGATGTTAAAGAAAGAGAGGCTAAGGAGGTTAGGCCCACTAGAAGAATTTCTCTGTTTCCCGAATTTGAATTAAGACCAGCCTTAGCTCTAGCTCTAATCTTCCTCTTACTATTCTCTAGTATAGCTCTTAGTAAAGAAACTTTTAAAAATATTCTCCAAGATACAGTCTTTTATGTCCAGCAAACACCAAAAACAATAGATTATGTTTTAAAGGAAAGTAAGAAATCTTTAGCTTCTAGTTTAGATTCTTTAAATCAGACTTTCATTAATGTAGCCCAAGTTATAAAAACAACAGACTATGAAGACTTTAAAGAACCTATTCCTCTTTTTAAAGAATACTTTAAATGGTTAGGAAATAGTTTAAAAACAGTATTTGTTCAAAAACCAAAGGCTTTAGTAAAAGGTATTTTGGATTATGGAAATTATCTTGCCAAAAAGATAAAGAAAGGATGGAAATTGCTAGTCTTAGAATTTCAAATCAAAACAAAAGAATTAAAAGAACTTGTTACAAAGCCCTGGAAAAGAGTTCCCCCAAAAGAACCAGAAAAACCAATCTTAGTAGAAGTTACCAAAGAAGAATTTGAAAAATTAAAACAAGAAATTGAAAGAATTAAAGAAGAAGGTCTCCCAGTAAAAGAAATTACCAAAGAAGTAGAAGTTTCCAGAATTACTAAAGTAGAACCAATAAAAGAAATCACCAAAGAAATCAAGATCTTAGATGATGAATCTTTAAAGATAATTCAAACTGCTCTTTCACAACAAGAAACTGATGTTGAAAAATTGAAATTAGCTGCCAGTCTTGGCTATGTCAATATTAATCTTCCGCCCATTCTTTCCCTGAGCGGAGATACCTCCATTACCATTCTGGGAACAATTACCACTGGTACCTGGAATGGAGATGTTATCACCACTACTTATGGAGGTAGCGGAGCTGATTTATCAGCCGGAGCTCAGGGAGGAGTCATCTATATGGGAACTTCCAGCATAATGGGAATCTCAGCAGCTGGAACTTCAGGTTATACTTTAATCTCTGGAGGAACAGGAGTTCCTACTTGGACAAATACCCCAAGTTGGTCAACCCTTACCCTTTCTTCCTCTGTCACCTCCCCTTTATATACAGGTACAGGAGCAGTAACACTCAGTTCAGGAGGAGCAGAAGCTCTAACCTTGGATTCTGCTTCAGGAACTGTTCAATTAGCAGCTGGTGATTCTCTAACAGTTCCAGGAACAATCACTGTTGCTGGCCAACTGGTAGCAACCAAAGCTCCAACCGAAGCTCATACCGGTACCTGGTCAGTGGATTCAGGAACCTGGCAGGCTGATGATGCCACCATATATAT
>JAUWXI010000027.1 GCA_030616435.1 Candidatus Parcubacteria bacterium
AGGGTTTAAATTATCATAGCGGATGAAAGGAGCCAAAAGGGTATCAAAATTTGAAAGAGCCACAGCTCCCGCGCACTCACCCTGGAGCGTATATAGGAAATTGACCACTTGTCCTAAAACAGCCCTAAAATGCTTTGGGGGCTTTGACTCAATTTTTGTCGGAATTCCTCCAAAACCCCTTAATAACAAATCATAAAGATCCCAACCCGCACAATAAACTCCCAAGGTATCCAAATTATGGATATGAAAATCTCCAGATTCAACTACCTCCCTAATTTCTTTTGGATAGATCTTGTTCAACCAGTATTTTTTCACAATTTTTGAAACAGCATAATGATTCATCCCCTGCAAGGAGTAACTCATATTTGCATTCTCATGAACTTCCCAATCCATCTCTCCAATATATTGATCTATGGTTTCAAGGGCTTGTTCTTCTGCTTTTTTTGCCTCCCTAACTTTCCTTCTTTGCTCTCTGTATAGAATATAGGCCTTGGCAGTCTCTACCAGGCCTTCCAAAATTAAAACTTCCTCTACTATGTCTTGAATTTGTTCAACTTGAGGAATTGCTCCTTTTTTAAATCTTCGATTTAAAATCTGAACTACTTTGTCAGAAAGTTTTTTTGCTTTTCTACCATCTCCTTCTCCAATGGCAGTTACAGCCTTGAAAATGGCATCTTTAATTTTGCTTTGATCAAACTCAACAATCGTTCCATCTCTTTTTTGAACCTTGGTGATTTTGTTTTCCATATTACCTCAATTATCTCATCTTATCCCAACAAAAAAACTCCGTCAAACGGAGTAAAAATGTGGAAAAGCTCTAAAAGCTAGCTAATCCTTCATTTTAAAACCCAGTAGCAATTACCGTTACCTTAATCTGGCCCTTTTTGAATTTTTCATCTTGAATTGCCCCAAAAATGACTTTGGCTCGGGGGTCAAGCTCTTTTGTAATCACCTCAGCTATCTCATTTATCTCATGCAAAGAAATATCCTTTCCTCCGGAAACAGAAAACAAAACCCCTTTTGCGCCTTTGCAGGGCCTATCAAGTAAAGGGGAATTGATAGCCTTTAAGGCTGCCTTTTGGGCCCTTTTCTCTCGATCAGCTTTCCCAATTCCAAAAGAAGCTGTTCCTGAGTTTTTAATGATTGACTTAACATCAGCAAAATCAATGTTAATAATACCAGGAAGCAAGATTAAATCTGAGATTCCCTGGACAGCCTGTCTCAAAATTCCATCACAAAATTTAAAAGCTGAACTTAAAGAAATTTCAGGTTTCAAAACTTTGATTAATTTATCATTGGAAATTGGAATTAGAGCATCAATCTTTCCATCTAAATTCTCAAACCCCTCTTCTGCTATCTTTTTTCGAGAAAAACCTTCAAAACCAAAGGGTTTTGTAAAAACTCCTACAGTCAAAGCTTTAACTTCCTTTGAAATCTCAGCTATCACCGGGGAAGCTCCAGTGCCGGTTCCTCCCCCAAACCCAGCTGTAATAAAAATCATATCAGCTCCCTCTAAAATTCCTTTAATTTCCTCTCTTTGTTCCTGAGCCGCCCTTTCTCCTAATTCAGGATTCATTCCCGCCCCTAAGCCTTGAGTTAATTTTCTACCAATTCTCAATTTTAAATCGGCTTTGGTTTTCTTTAAATCCTGGGCATCAGTATTTATAGCAATCAAATTCACTCCTTTTATCCCCCAATTTTTCATTCTTGTTATAGCATTACAGCCTGCCCCTCCTACTCCCAGAACTTTTATCCTTAAATTTTTTCTCATGGTATAAAAATTCTAAAGATTCTTTTTAAAAACTTACTAAAACCGCTTGTTTCTAAATCAGAAATCTCTGCTCCTTTGAGCACCAAACCAGAAACAGCAGCCCATGATGGATCTTCCAAAGGCGGGTAGAGGCCTCTGGGAACTCCAATCCGACAAGGAAGTTTCATTCTCTTCTTTGTTAATTCTACAATTCCCGGTAACTTTGCCCCTCCTCCAGTCAAGACAACTCCTGCAGGAAGTTTGCGCTGTCGAGAGATCTTTTTCAACTCTTGCTGGACTAGATCTAAAATCTCTGAAACTCTAGCTTCAATGATACTTACTAACTTCTTTTGAGAAAATCCCAAAGGCTTTTCCTCTGGCACTTCCTTTTTCTTTTTCTTTTCAAGAATGCAAGAACCCCAGTCCAACTTTATCCTTTCGGCAATATCGATGTCGCATCTTAAAATTGTGGCAATATCATTGGTAATATTAGAAGAACCCACCGGAAAGACAGCCAAATGAAGTAGAGTTCCTTCCTCAAACACACAAAGGCCTGTGGTACCAGCTCCCATATCCAATAAGGCTACGCCCAATTCTTTATCTCTCTGTGAAAGAACTGATTTCGCACTAGCCAAGGGGGTAAAAACGAATTTTTCGATGGAGAGACCAGAATCTACAACTGCCTTCGTCAGTTTTTTTAAATAGGGAGAGAAGGCGCAAAGAATTAAAGCCTCAGCCTCCAATCTCACCCCTTCCATTTCCAAAGGTTCCTTTATCTTCCCTTCCCCATCAACTATAAACTCTTTTGGAAAAACATCTAAAATTTCCCTGTTTGAGGGGAGAGAGAAGGTTTGAGCTGCCTGTAAAACTCTCTTGACATCTTCCTCTGAGATTCTTCGATCAGCCCGAGAAACAGAAATCAAACCATGAGAAGAGGTGACAAAGATCCTATCTCCCCCAACATTGGCAAAAACCGAATCCACCCTTCTCCCAAAAGCTCTTTCTGCTTTTTCTAAAGCAGCTCTAATAGAATCTTGAGTTTTCTCTGGATCAATCACTGCCCCTTTTCTCATTCCTAAAGAAGGGGCTTTCCCCTGACCCAAAATCTGGAGTTTCAATGTTCCAGATCTCTTTTGGGCAATTAAGACTTTTGTGGTTTTTGTTCCAACATCAAGTCCTGTTAAAATATGATTCCTTGGTACTTTGATCATAGAGTCTTTGAAAGATAGAGGTCTTCTTTTTCTTTTATTTTTTTAGCTTCTTTTGCCTTCTCGTGGTCATATCCCAAAAGATGTAACGTCCCGTGAATCAAAACCCTAGCCAATTCCTTCTCAGAACTTGAATTAAATCTTTTAGCATTTTTTTTAACTTCTCTTAGACAAATTACTATCTCTCCCAAACCTTGAACTTTTTTAACTACTCCCACCTTAAATTTTTCAAGCAGGATTTTTGATTCAGGGAAAGCCAATACATCAGTAACCCGATTTTTGCCTCTATATCTTCTGTTAATCTTTCTCATTCTTCCAGAACCTATTAAGGCAATAGATAATTCAACCTCTTTTACAATCTTTTCCCCTTCCAAGACTATACTCACAATCTTTTTCAAAAAATCTTCATCAACAGGGTTAGTAGTAAGATTATTGATTTCAATCATACAATTTAATCTGATTCTGGAGACAACAAATCTCTAACTATTTGAGCCACTTTTTCACCTTCTGCCCTCCCTTTTACTTTTGGTATCAAATTTCCCATCACTTTTCCAAGATCTTTTAAATTCTTAGCTCCGATTTCTTCAATAATTTCTTTTGCTAATTCTTCAATTTCTCTTTCTGAAAGTTGTTCAGGTAAATATTTTTTCAAAACTTCAATCTCTTCTCTCTCTTTTTTCACCAAATCCTCTCTCTTCCCTTTTTCGAACTCTAAGATAGCTTCTTTGTTTTTTTTGACTTCACTTGAAACTACTTCCATTATCTCTTCATCTGTCAACTGACTTTTCTTGACTAATTCTTCCTCTTTTAATCCTTTTTCAGCTTTAGCAATTTTTGCCCTCTTTTCTTTTTCTTTGTTTAAAATAGAAGCTAAAAGTAGTCTTAAGATAGACACCGCAATTTTTCTTTGTCCTTTTAAGCTATCTTTTAAATTTTCTTTAATTTTTTCTTTTAACACACATTTACAACCTTCGGTTGCGATATTTATAAGTTTGGACTTTTCCCATTTTTTCTAATTTCTCATATTTTTTTCTCAACTCCTCTCTGCTCAAAGCTGCCTTCTTTTTGGCTAACTTGCTCAGAGGCCGCCTGAAATACTTTTTCTTTTTTGCTTCAACCAAAATCCCGCTTCTTCTTACTGCTCTAACAAAGCGGCTCACCAAACTTCTTACACTTTCTCCTTTTTTACGCTTAACTTCTAATGGCATTTTAAAGTTTTTTTAATTTTTTGATTAAACCCTCAAGGGCTATTTTTTCTTGTTTTCCTGTCTTCATATCCCGAAGTAAAATTTTTCCCTCCAGCAACTCCTTTTGTCCCAAGATTAAAACATATCTCGTCTTCATCTTATTTGCTCTATCCAGTTGAATTCTCAAAGAGTCACGCTCCAAACTTTCAGCAACAGGAATTTTAGCCTTCCTTAACTTTTCCAAAAGCTTAAGGTTCTTTCTTTTAGCCAGCTTTCCAATCTGGGCTAAAAAAATTTTGGGGACCCTTTTTCTTTCATATCTTAAAGGCCTTTCTTTCATTCCAGTTATCATCCTCTCCACCCCCATTGCCATCCCTACTCCAGGAGTATCTTCGCCTCCCAAAATTTTTATCAAATCATCATATCTCCCCCCTCCTACAAGAGCAAGGTTCTCTGTTTTTGAAAATACCTCAAATGTTGTCTTAGTATAATAATCCAATCCTCTTACCAGATAGGGATTTAAACGATAGGGTAATTCGAGCTCATCTAAAAATTCTAAAACTTCTTTAAAATGATTATGACATTCTTTACAAAGATGATCAATTATCTGGGGAGCTCCTCTAATAATCCTCTGGCATTTTTCCTCTTTACAATCTAATATTCTCAGAACATTTTCCTTTAATCTTCTCCTGCAATCTGCGCACAAAGAGTTTTTCTTAGCCTGAAAATATTCTCGTAAGAGCCTCTTTGAGTAGGGCCTGCATTTTAGACACCCTATACTGTTGACCTGAATAATGAGATCTTTGAACTTTAATTTATCCAAAATAGCATAGGAAATTTGGATAATTTGGGTGTCAAGGACAGGATTCTTTTTCCCTATCGTCTCAAAACCTACCTGCCAAAACTGCCTGAATCTTCCTGCCTGAGGTCTCTCGCGTCTGAAGAAAGGTCCAAAATACCAGAGTTTCACAGGTTGGGGCAAACTTCCCATCCCCTGCTCAATATAAGCCCTGACCACAGAAGCTGTTCCTTCAGGCCTTAAAGCCAAAATATCTTTATTTGTTCTAAAGGTAAACATTTGCTTTTTGACAATGTCAGTTGAAAGACCTATCCCTCTCGAAAAGAGCTCTGCTTTTTCCAGAATTGGAGTTTCAATCCTTGAAAAGCTATAAAAATCAGCTAAATCTTGTGTCACTTT
>JAUWXI010000029.1 GCA_030616435.1 Candidatus Parcubacteria bacterium
TGCCTGTTGAATCTCAGCTGCCATTTCCCTGATATATTGTTTTGATTTTCTTTCCTTTGAGCTTCTTTTTTTAAAGTCGTACAAAACTGCAGTTTTCAAGCCACTAAAACTAAAATCATAATTTTTCTGATGAATCATTGGTCTTGGTAAAGTTAGAGGGGTCAGACCCCTGTATTTGAACTGGGCAGCTTCTTGCTCAATAGCTGGTCCCCCAGGATACCCCAATCCCAAAATTCTTGCTGTTTTATCAAAACATTCTCCAGCTGCATCATCTCTTGTTTCTCCTAAAATTTTGTATTTTCCAAAATCTCTCATTAAAATCAGTTGAGTGTGACCGCCGCTAACCATAAGGCAAATCGCCGGAAAGATTTGTCCCTTCTCTTTGTCGGAAGTGCGACCTCCGACAACTATGAAATTGGCAAATATGTGGCCTTCAAGGTGATTGACAGGTATAATAGGCAATTCCCAAAAGAATCCTAAGGCTCGGGCAAAATTAACCCCTACCCACAAACAAGGCTCTAATCCCGGCCCTACCGTAACTGCTATGGTATCAATTGGAGGCTTTTTATATTTCTTTAAGAATTTTTCTAATTTTTTGAAAAGATATTTCTCTCGTCCAAGAATTTCTTTTAAGATTTTGACTTCTGGTTTGGATTTTTGAGTTCTGAGCCTTGAATTTTGAAGTTTTTTTAAGAAACCAGCTTTTCTTAGAGTTTCTGTTAACACAGGTACCAAATTTCGTTGGTGTTCTCTTTTAGCCAAGGTGGGATAAACTCCACCAAATTTTTCATGAATTTTTGCCTGAGAAGCAACGATATTTGATAAAATTTCAAAAACGCCCTCTTTTTCAACTAAAGCAATTGAGGTTTCGTCGCAAGATGTTTCAATAGATAGGACCTTCATTGTTAATTGTTAATAGTTATTAACCATTCTACATTTTTCCTTGCTTTTTTTCAATTTTTGAGCTAAAATTAGAGCGACATGTGATTAAGGAAAGGGGTCGGGGAAACGTAGTTTCCCCGTATAGGAAAACAGCCCCCCACCAAATTTGGTGGGGGCGTTAGAAACCGTGGGTTTCTAAGGAAGCGGAACGAAGCGAACGAAGTGAGCGCTTGAGCGAAGCGAGAGGGAGTGGAGCGACGGCCCCATCGTCTAGTGGTTAGGACAAGTGATTTTCAATCACTAAATACGGGTTCGACTCCCGTTGGGGCCGCATGCGTCGTGACTATCAAAAAGCATATCAATTGCGTCTAAAAGGTAAAAGTTATGGCGAAATTAAAAAAGCTTTGGGTATTCCTAAAAGTACGCTTAGTAGTTGGTTTAAAAATTTAGAGTTACCCAAAGGAGCCCAAAAACTTCTTGAAGAAAAGGGTAGAGTTGCTAGGGCACAACTGATGGAATTTAACCGACGCCGGACAAAAGCTATTCAGGTTGAAAATCAAAAAATAACACAGCAAGCTTTAAGCGAAATTCATTCTCTCTCGAAATATGAATTACTATTAATTGGAGCTGCACTTTATTGGGGAGAGGGATGGAAAAGCGAAAGATCAAATAAAGGATCGGTTGAAATTTCCAACTCCGACCCTTATTTCATTGCATTATTCGCTCGTTTCTTGAAGGAAGTTCTTGTAGTTCCTGAGGAAAAACTTAAAGTTTCTATTTTAGTGCATTCGAATATTAATGCCAAATTGGCTATTGCTTTTTGGAATAAAGTAACTGGGATTCCTCGTGAACGTTTTGGTGTTGTTTACCAGACAAGTAGGGCAAGTAAAGGGAAACGTCCACGAAACTCCCTTCCGTATGGTACTCTTCGCATGCGCGTCCATAATCGTCAAAAATTTTTTCAAATTAAAGGCTGGATTGATGGATTAAAATATCAAAGTGATTTTAAATAAAGCCGACCTTCTTTTCAGGAGAATTTGTTAAAATTCAGATAAACCCTTCTATTTTTTATGCACTACCTAAGAATTGGCAAAGCTTCTGATTTAAAAAATCCTAAAGAAAGAAAAATTTACAGAGCTTTTGAAATTCTCCCCGGCGCTTTGAGCTGGGGAACTTTAATTTTGGCAGTCTTCCTTTCCTTTTTTGTTCCCTCTTTTGTCGCCACCTTTGCCATTTTATTTGCTCTTTATTGGTTCTTTAGAGCAGTTTTTTTAGCTTTCCACTTAAGGGCAGGTTTTAAGAGAATGAAAACTCATGAGAAAACTGATTGGCAAAAAAAGCTGGATCAACTGGCTACCAGCCCTTACTTACCAGTAACTAATAACTGGAAAGATATTTATCACTTAATAATTTTGCCAATGTATAAAGAGCCTTTAGAAATCGTGAGAGAAAGTTTTCTGGCTTTAAAAAATACAGATTATCCCAAGGATAAAATGATTGTTGTTTTCTCTTGTGAAGAGAGAGCAAGAGATCATGGCAAAAAAGTAGCTCGGGCCATAAAAAAAGAATTTTCAGATTCATTTTTTAAACTTTTGATAACTTTCCATCCCAAAGACTTACCAGGAGAAATTCCAGGTCACGGTTCAAACGATGCCTGGGCAGCAAAGAAAGTCAAGGAAGAAATCATCGACCCTTTAAAAATTCCCTACGAAAACATAATTGTTTCCTCATTTGACATTGATACAGTGGTTTTTCCAAAATATTTTAGCTGTTTAACTTATCACTATTTAACCTCTAAAAAGCCAACCAGGACCAGTTTTCAGCCCATCCCTCTTTATATAAACAATATCTGGCAGGCCCCGGCTATTTCCCAGGTCTTTTCTTTTTCAGCCACATTTTGGCAGATTATGAATCAGGAAAGGCCAGAAAAGATGCTTACTTTCTCTTCCCATTCAATGAGTTTTAAGGCCTTGTCTGATGTGGGTTTTAAACAAACCAATATTATTTCTGATGACTCAAGGATTTTTTGGCAATGCTTCTTTAGGTATGATGGTGATTATAGTGTTTGCCCTCTTTACTATCCTGTTTCAATGGATGCTAATGTTGCCCCAACATTTTTAAAAACCCTGAAAAACATTTACAAGCAGCAAAAGAGGTGGGCTTATGGAGTAGGGGACATCCCCTATTTTCTATTTGGTTTTTTAAAGAATAAAAAAATCCCCTTGAAGAAAAAAATCTCTTTGGGATTTGAGCTAATAAATGGTCACTGGTCTTGGGCTACAGCTTCAATTCTGATTTTCTTTTTGGGTTGGCTTCCTATTTTTTTAGGAGGAGCGGAGTTTGGTCGGAGTTTAATTTCTTTTAATCTTCCAAAGATGACCAGTCGGATTTTAACTCTCTCTATGATAGGAATTTTAACTTCTATTTATTTTGGACTGGCATTATTTCCCAAAAGACCTTCCAAAAAACTTTCTTTTAAACATCTTACCTTTGCTTTAGGTTGGTTTCTTATTCCTTTCGTGATGATATTTTTAAACAGCCTCCCTGCTCTTGATGCTCAGGCAAGATGGATGTTTGGAAAGTATATGGGTTTTTGGGTTACACCAAAGATAAGAAAATAGCGTTCCTATTTACTCCAAGTGTACTCTCTCTTGGAATTTCTTTAATCTTTGCCGCAATAGCGGATATTTTTTTAATTCTGGATCTTTTTCTAAGATTTCTCCTGCAGCTTTCCTTGTTTTTTCAACCAATTGAATATTTTTTAAGGCATCCATTGCTAAATCCGGAATTCCCCACTGTCTTGTTCCCAAGAAATCTCCTGGCCCCCTGATCTTTAAATCCTTTTCAGCCAACTCAAATCCATTTTCACAATCTAATAAAGCCTTCAATCTCAGTCTTGTTTTTTTACTCGGTAAATCCGTGAACAAAAAGCAAAAAGATTGTAAATCTGATCTCCCAACCCTTCCTCTTAATTGATGTAATTGAGCTAGTCCAAATCTTTCTGCTCCCTCAATCATCATTACCGTGGCACCCGGTACATCAATTCCTACCTCAACGACCGATGTTGAGACCAAAATATCTATTTTCTTTTTCTTAAAGTCCTCCATTATTTTTCTCTTTTCTTGAACAGCCATTTTTCCATGGAGCATTCCTACCTTCAAATCAGGAAAAACCTTTTCTGAGAGCTTTTTGAATTGATCTTCTACTGCCTTGACCTGAGTCCAACCTCTAACATCGTTTTCATTTTCTTCAGGTTTTTCTATTCTTGGACAAATGACAAACACTTGCCTTCCTTTTTTTATCTGCTTTCTTATAAATTCATAGGCCTTTTTTCTATTTTTTGGATCTACAACTTTGGTGATTATTTTTTTTCTTCCTTTTGGCATTTCTCTTAATAAAGATAAATCCAAGTCACCGTAAATAGTCAGAGCCAGGGTTCTTGGAATGGGGGTAGCTGTCATTGAAAGTAAATGAGGAATAAACTCCTTTTTCTCACAAAGCTTTGCTCTCTGCTTTACCCCAAATCTGTGTTGTTCATCAACTATTACCAGAGCCAGATCTTTGAACTTCACCTGTTTTTGGATTAGAGCATGAGTCCCGACTAAAATATCTATTTTTCCATTTTTTACTTTTTCCAAAAGTTTTTCTCTGGAGATTTCAATGAATTGATTTTTCAATTTTTTTGAAAAGAACCTATCTTCCTTTCCTGTTAAGAGCCCTATATTTAATTTGAAATCCTCTAACAACTTAGTTAAAGTTTTAAAGTGTTGCCTGGCTAAAATTTCAGTTGGAGCCATAAAAGCAACCTGATGTCCTTGTTTTACTACATTCAAAAGAGCCATTGTAGCCACCACTGTTTTTCCAGAACCTACATCTCCCTCTAATAATCTGTTCATAGGATAATCCTTTTTTAAGCCTTTGAGGATTTCAAAAGCAGATTTTCTTTGAGAAGGAGTTAACTGAAAGGGGAGTCCTTTGACAAAATTTTTTAGTAAATCTTCTTTTAAGGAAATTTTTTGAGCCTTTTCTTTAGCTATTTTCATTTTTTCTCTTAAAACAAAAAGCTCAATCAAAAAGAGCTCTTCAAAAGAGAATCTCTTCTTTGCTCTCTGGGCCTGTTTCATTGAATCTGGGAAATGAACCTGCCAAATAGCTTTCCTTATTGGTAATAAATTTTCTCTTTTTTTTATCCTTTCAGGAATGGATTCCTCAATTTTGTCTCTTAACTTTAACAACAAGGGTTTTAAAATATATCTTAACCATCTTGAAGATAAACCTTCTGTTTCAGGATAAACAGGAACGATTCTTCCAGTATGAGTTAAGTCTGGTGATAATTTTTCATATTGAGGATTTTGTAAATAGATTTCCTCTTT
>JAUWXI010000052.1 GCA_030616435.1 Candidatus Parcubacteria bacterium
CCTGATTTTCCGGGTGGTGGAGTAGTTTTTAACAAGAAAGGAATGGTAGCTACCTATTCTCAGGGAAGAGGGCCTATTGTTATGAGGGGAAAAGCTGAGATAAAAAAGAAAGGTAAAAAAACCCAAATTCTGATTACAGAGATTCCCTTTCAGGTCAAAAAGGCAGATTTAGTAAAAGAGTTTGCAGAGCTAGTTAAAGAAAAAAGGCTTCCAGGAGTAACAGATATCAGGGATGAATCAGATAGAGAAGGCTTGAGAATAGTTATTGATGTTTCCCAGAAAGCCTTCCCAAAACACATCTTGAATAGGCTTTATAAATTTACTCGACTTCAAGACACTTTTTATTTGAATACTGTAGCTTTGGTTGATGGAATTCAGCCAAGAGTTTTGAGTTTAAAAGAAATCTTAAGACTTTTCATTAAACATCGCCAAGTCGTTGTCACCAGGAGAACAAGGTTCGATTTGAAACGTGCCAAAGACAGAGCCCATATTTTAAAGGGTTTAGAAATTGCCTTAAAAAACATAGATTCTGTTATAAAGACGATTAAGAGATCAACTTCTGCCAAGGAAGCTGAAAAGAACCTGATAAAAAAATTCAAGCTGACTAAGCTTCAAGCCCAAGCCATTCTGGCAATAAGACTCTCTTCCCTGGCTAAATTAGAGAGAGATAAAGTGAGGGCAGAACTTTCAGCTAAGGAAAAAGAAATAAAGGAATTTTCTGCTATTTTAAAAAGTAAAGAGAAGATAAAAGAGATTATTAAAAACGAATTAGGGGAGATAAAGAAAAATTATGGAGATAAAAGAAGGACTAAAGTTTTTTCTTATGAGATAAGAGAAATTCCAAAAGAGCACTGGATTCCTGATAAAAGGACAATCATTACTATGACCCAAGGGGGATACATTAAAAGAATAAGCCCCACTATTTTAAAAAGACAAAAGAGAGGAGGGAAGGGGGTCTTGGGCATGGAGACGGTCAGAAATGATATTGTGACCCATTTTTTTACAGCTAAGACCTTAGATTCTCTCTTGTTTTTTACAAATATGGGTAAGGTCTTTAAAACCTTGGTTTATGAGATTTCAAAACAAAAGAGGGTGGCCAAAGGAAAGCAAATTGGCATTCTTTTGAATCTACCTTCAACAGAAAAAGTTCTTTCCTTAATTCCCCTAAGAAAAGAATACGAAGATTTGGGGATAAATTATTTAGTGATGGCTACGAAAAATGGTATAATCAAGAAAACTCCTTTTAAAGATTTTAAAAATGTAAGAAAGACCGGATTGATTGCTATTAAATTGAGAAAAAATGACCTTTTAAGGGCTGTGGGAGAGAGTACAGGAAAAGAGCAAATACTCTTGGTGACAAAAGCAGGGCAAGCTATTCACTTTCAAGAAGAGGATGTAAGGCCCATGGGAAGACCAACTGCTGGAGTAAAAGGAATAAGATTAAAGAGGGGAGATGAGGTGATTGGGATGGAAATAATAAAAGCTGAGAGCAAGAGGAAAGGAGTAAAGAGGAGAAAGAAATATTTATTGGTGATAATGGAAAATGGATATGGCAAAAGAACTGATTTGAGAGAGTATAAGATTCAAAAAAGAGGAGGTATAGGTTTGAAGACAGCTAACATTACAAAAAAGACTGGGAAGATTGTAGCTACGAGGGTTTTAACTTCTCAAAAGGACTTGGTTGTTATTTCTCAAAAAGGCAAGGTCATCAGGACAAAAATTTCCTCAATTTCCATTTTTGGTAGGAACGCCCAGGGGGTGAGAATAATGAAATTAGACAAAGGAGATAAAGTAGCTTCAATAGCAATAATTTAATTTATGGAAACATTTCTTGATCCCAATAAAATATTAGATCAATTAGATTTAAAAAAAGATATGATAGCTTCAGAATTTGGTTGTGGACCAGGGGGTTGGGCAATTCCTTTGGCTAAAAGATTAGAGGAGGGAAAAGTTTTTGCCTTGGATATTCAACCAGAAAAACTTTCTGCCTTAGAAACTCGGGTAGTGGTTGAGAATGTTTTTAATGTTGAGACTAAACTCTGTGATCTTGAGAAACCCAAAGGTTCTT
>JAUWXI010000048.1 GCA_030616435.1 Candidatus Parcubacteria bacterium
ATTTGAAAATCACTTCGATTACATTCTTCCAATTAAAACTCTCCCTTTCTGGCAAAACCTTTTGAAAAAAGATAAATTCTTCTATTATCCAGATCCAAGATCTCCTGAATTTTGCCAGAAATTTGATGGTGATTATTTAAAGATTAAGTCTGCCTATTCTAATTTTTCAGCCTTTATTCCTATCTCTACAGGTTGTAATAATTTTTGTAGTTTTTGTGTTGTTCCTTATGTGAGAGGGCCTGAAATTTGTAGACCAGCAAGTGAGATCCTAGATGAAGTAAAAAATCTAATAAAAAGAGGTTTTAAAGAAATTTGGCTTTTGGGACAAAATGTTAATAGTTATAAGAGCGAGCAACGAACAATAAATAATGAACGAAATATAGATTTCGTAAGATTACTAAAAATGATAAATGAAATTCCAGGAGATTTCTGGATAAGATTTACAAGTTCTCATCCAAAAGACTTTTCCGATTCTTTAGTTGAAGCAATTGCTAAATGTAAAAAAGTTACCCCCTATATTAACTTACCGGTCCAGTCAGGAGATAATGCAATCTTGAGGAAAATGAACAGGCCCTATACAATTGAAAAGTACAAAAAACTGGTTAAAAAAATTCGAGACTCTTTCGATAAAAACCGAGAAGTACTAGAAAAAGAAGTTGCCATTTCTACAGATGTTATTGTCGGTTTTCCAAGTGAAACAAAAAGGCAATTTGAAAATACAGTAAAACTTTTTAAAGAAATGAAATTCGATATGGCCTATATTGCTAAATACTCCCCTCGCTCCCAAACCACTGCTTTTAAGTTAAAAGATGATGTCCCAAAAGAAGAAAAGAAGAGAAGGAGAAAGGTTTTAACAGAAATCTTAAAAGAAACTGCTTTAGAAAACAATAAAAAATATGTTGGGAAAACAATTGATGTATTAACCGAAGAAAGTAAAAATGAATTTCTTTTCGGAAAAACCAGGACTTACAAAACTGTAAAATTTAAGGGACCAAGTGCTCTAATTGGAAAATTTATAAAAGTAAAAATCATTAGCGCTCTTCCTTGGGGACTAAAAGGAGAAATTTTATGAATAAATTAATTGTCATTCTGGGACCTACGGCTGTTGGAAAAACGGATTTGGCTATCAAATTAGCCCAAAAATTTGATGGAGAAATTGTTTCAGCAGATTCAAGACAAGTATATAAAGAGATGGACATTGGAACAGCAAAGCCAGAAAAATCTCAAATCTCAAATCTCAAATCTCAAAAATATTTAGTAAAGGGAATTCCTCATTATTTGATTGATGTAGTCTCCCCAAACGAAGAATTTAATGTAGCCATTTATAAAAGATTAGCCACCAAAATTATTAAAGATATTCAAAAGAGAGGTAAGTTGCCATTTTTGGTTGGAGGAACAGGACTTTATATCTGGGCAGTAGTTGACAATTTAAAATTTCCCGAGGTCGGACCTTGGAAAAAATTGAGGAAAGAATTAAAGAAAAAATCTGTTAAAGAACTTTTTGAAATTTATAAAAACTTAGACCCAGAAGGAGCAAAATATATTGAAAAAGAAAACAAAAGAAGGTTAATAAGAGCAATAGAAGTTTGTAAAATAACCGGGGAATCTTTTTGGAAACAGAGAGAAAAGAAAAAGCCTCTTTTTGATGTTTTACAAATTGGAATAAAATTACCGAGAGAAGCTTTGAAAAAAAGAATCTCAAAAAGAGTTGAAAAAATGTTTGATTTAGGGTTAGAAAAGGAGGTAAAAAATTTAGTTAAAAAATATGGCTGGAATATAAACCCTCTACAAACAATTGGTTATCAAGAATTTGAGGATTTCTTTGAGAAAAAAATAAACAAAAAAGACGTCCAAGAAAAAATCACCATACATACTCTTCAATTTGCCAAACGCCAAATGACCTGGTTTAAACGTGATAAAAGAATTCATTGGATAAAAAATCAAAAAGAAGCCGAAAATCTAATAAAAGAGTTTTTAAAAAAAGAAAACTTCTCTTTTACGGAAGTGCGACTTCCGTAAGTTTTCCACAGGCCACAGAGCAAAGAGGTCAAAGTAACTTCTTCAGAATTTTACTAACGATCTCTGGATTAGTTTTCCCTTCAGAAGCTGCCATTACCTTACCTATTAAAAATTGAAGGGCTTGTTCTTTTCCAGATTTAAAATCTAAAACTGCTTTCTGATTTTCTGAAATTACTTTT
>JAUWXI010000068.1 GCA_030616435.1 Candidatus Parcubacteria bacterium
ATGGGAGCAAAGTGTTCTAAGGCAGGATAAAGATTCTGAATAAGTTTTTCTTCTGAAGAATATCCGGCTATCAGCCCCAATTTGGGGAAAATCGTGGAGGCATCAAAAAGGCCTAAACTAAATTCTTTTGCCGGCCAGGAATAAATAGTTTTTTCGATGTCAACTCCACTTTTTTCCTGAACTTGTTTAACATTTTTTTCTAAATCAAGTTGAAAATCCTCACTTATGTAATCTTCCTTAATCTCTTCCCATGTAAGAGGCAATACACTTGCCAGATAGAAGAAAGTATTTTTAGGAAACATAGAGAGTGACTGTAGATTATTTATATCTGTTTCTTTAAGTACATCTACATATTTTTCCGCTATTTGAGCAATCATATAGGCTTTAAACTGTTTCTCTTGATAACCGCCCACTCCACTTATAGTACCCATATCCTCTAAAGAATCCCGAGAATCCTTTAAAGTTTTAACTAATTCTTCTTCCTCAACCACTTCGACTAATTCATCTAACACTTGGTAGAGTTCTTGGCCAAACAAACAGAAAAAGAAACTTGAAGGTTCTACTTTCTTTTCGGTTTTTACTTTTTGTTCTTTGTATTCTGAATTTTCAAGAAGAGAATTGCTCTCTCCCTGAAATACCTCTATAGCTTTTTTAACCGGTGACAAATTCCCTCCAATAACTAAAGTATCCCCTAAAAAAGCGTAAGAAATGGACTTTAGAGGCTCTAAGTCTGCATCTTCAGGAAGAATTATATTCACTATGTCAATGCCTTTATAATTTGATACTTCTTCTTTTAAATCCTTTTTTGCCTCTATTGCCCCCACAAATTTTGTAAAAGCACGACTGTCAGAAGGAGATAGAGCAAGCAACACTTCGGGGACTCCTCCTATAGAAACACCCAAACAAGAGAGGACTGCGCCACCGGAAAAGATATTCTCTAAAAATAACGGGTCCAAGACATCAAATCCCAGTTCTTCTTTTATCTCTTCTCTGGTCATTCTATAATCTTGTATTTCGCTTCCCTCTTCTCCTTCTGGCGCAAAGCTCGCTATATCTAATCCAGACAGACTTTTTATTAATTCTACATCTTTTATTTCCAAAACCCCGATTACCTTTTCTGGAATTACCCCTAATAAAGGATTCCCGTAGGCAAAATTAAATAAAAAAGCGAACAATAAGAATACAGTTACAATTAGACCAATGACTTTAAATTTGTTACTCATAATCATTTCTCCTTTTTGATTTATTTTATTAGATTATACTACTTGCCTTTATAGTAAATTCTTTGAGTAAAGATTCCTTAAATAGAACAAAAATGTTTTTTAAAAGATAATCTTATAATTAATATTCTACATAATTTTTAAAAATCCTTTTTTGCAATAATATTTTTTTAATAATTCTTCTGCCCCTTATCTTCTTTCTCTTTTTCTAACGGTCAAAAAAATAAAAGATTGTTTAATCATAATAACATAAAGGAAATAGATTTCTGTTGCTGCTTTCGCGAGAATGTGGAACAAGCGGAAGAAAAATCTTGACAAAAATGTAAATTTGTTTAAAATATACAGTTAGATGTTTTAGAAGGGAAATTTGATTATGCCAACATATGAATATAAATGTAAAAAATGTGGGAATACTTTTGAAAAATTCCAATCCATTACAGCAGATC
>JAUWXI010000057.1 GCA_030616435.1 Candidatus Parcubacteria bacterium
AAATTTTCAGGTAAAGGGTAGATTTTGGCGATCTGGGGTAAATCTTTAAAAAAGCCGGTGTCAAAAACAGTGAATTGTTGAGCCTTCAGAAAAATTCTTTTGGCAATTTTTATTCCCAAAATATTGAAGGGATTGTGTAAAGGAGCTAAATTCTTATATTTTTCTAATTCTCTTAAAACTCTTTTTGTAATCTTTGTAGGTGTTCTGAATTTTTCACCTCCATGAACCACCCGATGACCAACAATAGAAATCTCACCTGAAACCTCTCTTATTTTTTTCAATTCAGAAAATAAAAGAATCCTATACTTTTTAGGACTTTTGACCTCAATTTTACCCTCTTTTTCTAAATTTAATTTCTTAGAAAAGAGTTTCCATTTTATTGATTGACTGCCGCAATTTAAGATTAGTATCATGTATAGTATTTAGATATTAGGTATTATCAATGTTCCTTGACTCTTTTCTGAAATTCCACAAGCATTTCCTTCATCAGTATCCAAATGCAAACAGGTTCTAAAATCCTCACTAACTCTTATCATTACATTATTAAAAATTAATCCTCTTTTCCCTTTAACTTGGAACTGAACTAAATCTCCTTCTTTTAGATTTAATTTTTCAGCATCCTTTTTGCTCAAGTGAATATGCCTCCAGGGACAAATTACCCCTTCTTTTAGTCTTAATTTTCCTTTTGGCCCCACGATTAAAATTCCAGGGCTTCCTTTTAAATTCCCTGATTTTCTTATGGGGATTTTTATTCTCAAGAAAATAGCATCAGTTAAAGAAAGTTCAACTTGAGTTTTAGATCTCAGAGGACCAACAATTCTTACATTTTCAATTCCTTTCTTCCCTTTCTTTATGTTTACTGTTTCTTTAGCTGCAAATTGCCCGGGTTGAGTTAAATTTCTTAATTTCTTTAATTGATAACCTCTACCAAAGAGTTTTTCCAAGTCTTTCTGGCATAAATGAATGTGTCTTGCTGAAATTTCAATCGGAATTTTAATTACCATTTTTCTATTAAATTTTCTTTCCAACATATTCTGCAAGTTCAGCTAATCTGCAGCCATAAGCATATTCATTATCATACCAGGCAACAACCTTAATCAGGTTTTCATCTTTTATTTCTGGAAGATCCAAAACTTCAGTTAATGAAAGATCAACAATGCCTGAAAAAGAAGTCCCCACAATATCTGAAGAAACAAGATAGTTCTCACTAACAGATAAGAGCCCTTTAAGTCCTCTTTTAGCTTCCTTTCTAAAAGCCTCGTTTATTTTCTCGGCCGTAGTTTCCTTTTCCACCTGGGCAACTACTTCCAAAACTGAACCACAAAGAATAGGAACTCTAAAAGCTGAACCAGAGATTCGACCTTCGAGCTCAGGGATAACCCTCACTACTGCCTTGTCTGCTCCTGTTTCTGCCGGGATAATGTTAGCAAAAGCTGCCCTTCCCTTCCGTAAATCTTTCTTTGGACCATCCACCAAACTCTGGGTAGCAGTAACAGCATGGACAGTTAGCATTTGAGCTTTTAAAACACCAAAATTTTCATGGAGGATCTTAATAACGAGGGCAGCGCAATTGGTAGTACAAGAACAATTGGCAATAAGATGATGCTTTAAAGGGTCATACTGATGATGATTGACACCTAAAACCAGAGAGAGATCTGCATCCTTGGAATTGGCAGAAATAATCACCTTTTTTGCACCAGCTTTAAGATGCTTTGAAGCTCCTTCCCGATCAGTAAATCTTCCTGTGGACTCAATGACCACATCTACACCAAGATCCTTCCAGGGGAGCTTTTCAGGATCAGGCTCTGAAAAGACCTTTATCTTTTTACCATTAACCAAAAGAAAATCTTTTCCTCCCTTAACCTCTTTTTCATAGGTTCCATAAACAGAATCATACTTTAAAAGATGGGCCAGGGTTTCAGGATCTGTCAAATCATTAATGGCTATAATATCTAAATCAGG
>JAUWXI010000031.1 GCA_030616435.1 Candidatus Parcubacteria bacterium
AATTATTTTTCAATTATTGAGGCCATAAAATCAAAAGATCCTGAAAAATTTTTGTATACAATTGAGTTTTATCCTCAAGAAGGAAAATATCATTACGATGGCCACAGGAATTGTGGAATCTCTCTTTCTCCAAGAGAGACAAAAAAATACAATGGAATTTGTCCTGTCTGTGGAAGGCCTTTGACAATCGGGGTTTTGAATAGAGTCGAAGAATTAGCAGACAGAGAAGAAGGTTTTGTACCTAAAAATGCTATTCCTTACAAAAACTTGATTCTTTTAAGAGAAATAATTGCTGAAGCTTTGGGGGTAAAAAGTGCAACCCAACAGGTTCAAAAAGAATACAAAAACTTAATTGAAAATTTTGATTCAGAATTTAATGTTTTGTTAAAGGCTTCAAGAGGAGATCTTGAAAAGATTACATTTCCGGAGATTGCAGAAGGGATTTTGAGAGCAAGAGAAGGAAAACTCTTTATTGAACCCGGCTATGATGGTGTTTACGGAAAAATCCGAATTTTCTCAAAAGGAGAACAACGAAAACTTTCTCGCCAGGAAACTCTGTTTTAAGTTAATAAGCTTTTATCTTCAAATTTGGAGAGTCAATTTTCTGACTTTTCTTTTTATGATAGATTGTTAGTATGAATAAAACCTTTAGGGCAGTAGCTATTTTGGTTGGGACAACAATTGGGGCTGGAATTTTTGGCATACCTTTTGTCATTTCAAAGATTGGATTTTTACCTGGCATTCTTTATCTTTTGATCTTGGGATTCTTGATATTACTTTTAAATCTTGTCTACGGAGAAATTATTTTGAGAACTCCAGGAGATCACCAGCTAACAGGTTATGGCAAAATTTATCTTGGAAAAACAGGGAAAAGTTTAGCAACTTTGAGTCTCTTTGTTGCTCTTTACGGAGCTCTTTTAGCTTATTTAATTAAAATCGGAGAATTTCTGAGCTTGGTTTCTGGCATTAAGGATGCAAATCTCCTCTCTCTTTTATTTTTTGTTTTTGCCATAATCTGTATCTTTTTTGGCTTGAGAACTGTTTCTTTTCTGCAGGGCTTTATTATCTTTTTTCTTTTAGGATTAATATTTTTAATTGGCGTTTTAGGATTTGAAAAAATTGATATATTAAATTTTTCTCAGATTGCTCTCTCGTCTATTTTTCTTCCCTATGGTGTAATCTTGTTTGCCCTAAGTGGCTCTTCGGTTATTCCTGAAATGGAGGAAATTTTGCGAGATGAACATCAAAATCTTAAAAAATCAATTATTAGGGGTTCTTTGATTCCTCTCTTTGTCTATCTTTTGTTTGCCACAGTTGTTGTTGGAATTTGTGGGAACTTGACCTCAGATGATGCGATTTTAGGACTTTCTTTGTTTTTACCACCTTGGATTGTTAGCTTGGGAGCTTTTTTGGGAATTTTGTCTATGGGGGGTTCCTATTTGACCTTGGGTTATGTTTTAAGAGAGGTTTGGTTTAGAGATTTTGGCTTTCCAAAATTTTCTTCCCTCCTTTTGGCCTGTTTCCCCTCTTTAATTTTGTTTTTATTGGGAGCTAAGAGTTTCATTGGAGTTTTAGGGATTACAGGAGCCGTGTCCGGTGGATTAAGTGGAATTTTAATTATCAAACTTTTTCAAAGAGCAAAAAAAGAAGGTAAGAGAAAGCCTGCTTATTCTTTGAGGATTTCCAAAATTTTAATCTTTATTTTATTTTTTATCTTTTGTTTGGGAATGTTATCCCCCTTTTTAGAAGTAACAATAAAAAGATTTTTAGAAATAATAATAAGAGGATGATAGAAGAATACAAATTCGGTCTTATTATTGTTGAAGGGAAAAAATACACTCACGATGTTGAAGTTCGCTGGATCCTGCCAGAGAAGAATTCTCTAAGGGAACAGGAATGTGAAGTTTTAAAATGGTGGAGAAAAGAAGGCCACATTTTTGATTTAGAAGATATTCAAAGGGCTTTAGATCAAAAACCAGATTTAATTGTTTTTGGAACAGGAGCTTATGGAGCAGCCAAAGTCTCAGAAAGAGCTAAGAAGGAAATTGAAAACAGAGATATTCAGTTGATAATTGATAAGACCGAAGAAGCTGTTAAAACTTTTAACATCATTTTGAGAGAATCAAAAAAAGAGATAGGAAAACAAAAAAAGGTAGTTGGTTTATTTCATTTAGCTTGCTAGTTTGTTGGAAAAAAAAGAATGTATCCTTCTTATTTAAATCTAACAGAAGAAAAACTTAGCCAGAGGATAAAAAAACTTTTTAAAATTTTAGAAAATTGTGAAATTTGTCCCAGAAAATGCCATGTTAATAGGTTGAAAGGGGAGAAAGGAGTTTGCCAACTTGGAGCTAAACCTGTTGTTTCAGCTTTTCATCCTCATTTTGGTGAAGAATCGGTTTTGGTAGGAGAATTCGGGTCTGGGACAATTTTTTTTACTTCTTGTAATTTGGCCTGTGTTTACTGTCAAAACTATGAAATTTCTCAATTGAGAATTGGGAAAGAAATTTCTTTTGAGAAATTAGCTGAAATGATGATTAAACTTCAAGACCTTGGTTGTCACAACATTAATTTAGTTTCTCCTACTTCTCATATTCCTGCTATTGTCAAAAGTTTATCAATTGCCAGAGATATGGGTTTGAAATTACCTCTGGTTTACAATACTAATGCCTATGATTCGGTTGAGATTTTAAAATTGTTGGAAGGAATAGTTGATATTTATATGCCAGATACAAAGTATTCTGATAATGTTTTTGCCCTGGAATACTCTGATGCTTCAGACTATTTTGAAATAATGAGAAGAGCAATAAAGGAGATGCACCGACAAGTTGGAGATTTGGTTTTAGATAAAAATGGGATAGCAATTAAAGGGCTCTTGGTAAGACACTTAGTTTTGCCAAATAATATTGCAGGTTCTGAAAAGATTTTTGATTTTCTCTCAAAAGAAATTTCAAAAAATACATTTTTAAATATTATGGATCAGTACAGGCCGTGTTTTAAATCAAAAGACTTCCCAGAATTGAATCGGCCGATAACAAGAGGAGAATATTTAAAAGCTATTGAGCTTGCCAAAAAAGCCGGCCTTAAACAACTCTACAGAGAATAATGCTTCGTTCAGAGAAAACTTATCGAGAATTGTTTGTTTTTCTTCTAATTGTTTTTTCAATCGCGGTTTTGGCTGGAAGTTTTTTAATTTTTGAGATAAAAAAAGCCGAAATCGAAATTCAAGAAATTTCTCTGGTGCAGATGCCAGAGAGCTCTCATTTGAAAGCCGAAGCCTGTCCTATAATCTTGATGTTTGTTGGTGACATTATACTCGATCGGGGAGTGGAATATATGATTGAAAAATATGGAGAAGGGGATTGGAGATTTCCCTTTTTGAAAATTACTGATTATTTAAGAGAAGCTGACATTTTGTTTGGTAATTTGGAAAGCATAATTTCTGATAAAGGCAAAAAAGTTGGTAGCGTTTATTCTTTTCGGGCTGATCCTGAAGTAATTGAAGGATTGAACTACGCTGGCTTTGATGTAATATCTGTGGCTAACAATCATATTTTTGATTATGGAAGAAGCGCGATGGAAGATTATTTTAAAAGATTAAAAAAGGCAGGTATAGATTTTGTTGGTGGTGGCTTTTCAGAAAAACAAGCACGTTCAGGTGTAACAAAAGAGGTCAACGGGACAAAAATCACTTTTTTGGCCTATACTAACTTAGGTTCTCCTTATTGGCAGGCCACTGACGAAAAATCAGGCATTGCCTGGTTAGATGAAAGAATTGAAAGAGATATAAAAAAGGCAAAAGAAAATTCTGATTTAGTTATAGTTTCAATGCATTTTGGTGAGGAATATCAATCTCAACCAAATTCAGAACAAAAATATTTTGCTTATTTAACCATTGATTCTGGGGCCGATTTAGTTATTGGTCATCATCCTCATGTTGTTCAGCCAAATGAAAAATATAAGGCAGGTTTTATTTTCTACAGCTTAGGAAATTTTGTTTTTGATCAAAGCTTTTCTGAAGAAACTATGAGAGGCCAAATGTTAAAAGTTATAATTGAGAATGGTAAAATAAAAGAGGCTGTTCCAAAAGAAATTAAAATTAACAATTTTTTTCAACCAGAACTTGCAGAAAAGTAGATTTAAAAATGATTAAAAATATTTTCATTACCGGAAAGCCAGCCTCTGGCAAGACAACTTTGATAATGGAAATAATAAAGGAATTAAATTTAGATGCCGGAGGATTTTATACTTTAGAAATCAGAGAAAAGGGAATTCGAAAAGGGTTTAAAATCACTACCCTGGATGGTGAAGAAGGAACTTTGGCTTACATTGATATTAAGAGTCCTTATGTGGTTGGTAGATACAAAGTAAACATTAGAGATTTAGAGGAAATTGGTGTGAAATCTATTTCAGATGCATTAAAAGAGAATAAAACAGTGATTGTCGATGAGATAGGACTCATGGAAATGAAATCAGAAAAATTTAAAAAGGCAGTTTTAACTGCCCTAAACAGTAAAAGCAAAGTTTTAGGAACAATAAGATTAGAATCTCACCCTTTTACTGATAAAATTAAGGCCCGAAAGGATACAAAAATTTCTCATTTGACTAGAGAAAATAGAGAAGAAATAAAAAAGGAAATAATCAAGTTGCTGGAGTCCAGCTAATTAAGTTTTCCTTAATTTCAAATTTTCCTTCTAAAAACTTTTCAATTACCCAGATGTTTGTTTTGCAATGACTTGTGATTTCAGAGACCGTGACT
>JAUWXI010000069.1 GCA_030616435.1 Candidatus Parcubacteria bacterium
TTTTTTTAATTCTTCTAATAGTTCTTTTTGTTTCTTAGTCAATCTTTTTGGCGTTTTAACAACCAATTCAACATACATATCCCCTTTTCCATAACCGGAGAAATGAGGAATTCCTTTATTAGAAATTCTTAAAATTTTTCCCGATTCAGTACCAGCAGGAACTTTTAATAAAACTTTCTTGTCTTCAAGGATTGTTATTTCAACTTCATCACCTAAAGTGGCCTGAGAGAAAGAAATTGGAGTTTTTAGATATAAATCATCTCCCTTTCTCTTGAAAATTGGATGCGATTTCACAAAAATTCGGCAATACAAATCTCCTGGCTTACCTCCCTTTCTCCCTGCCTCACCCTTTCTCTCCACCTTTATTACCTGATTGGTGTCAACTCCAGCTGGGATAAAAATTTTAATATCTTGGACTCCTTTTACCCTTCCTTCTCCTTTACAAACATTACAAGACTTTTCTGGTCGATATCCTTCTCCTCCACATTCAGGACAAATAATATATCTGGTGAAGGAGCCAAAAAATGTCTTTTTGATTTGTTGGACCTCGCCTGTCCCCCGACAAGAGAAGCATTCACTAATTGGAGTCCCTGGCTCAGCTCCAGCCCCCTGGCAGCGAGAACAAGAAGTCATTTTAGCTAAAGTTATTTCTTTTTCCTTTCCTTTTAGAGTATCCTCTAAAGGAATTTCTATCTCAATTTCAATATCTTTCCCTTTCTTCAAATCTTTTCTTTTCTGAGACTGGCCAAATCCAAAAATTTCTTCCATCATCTCTCCCAAATCCCCGAAACCAAATTCAAAATCCTCGCCAAATTTTCCTCTACCAAAACCGAAGTCAAAACTCGGTTCAAAGCCCGGGCCCCCTTCAAAAACTCGGCCAAATCTATCGTATTGAGTTCTTTTTTCTTTATCGGAAAGAATCTGATAGGCTTCTGCTATCTCTTTAAATTTTTTCTCATCTCCTCCTTTATCTGGATGGTGTTTATGGGCAAGTTTTCGGTAAGCTTTTTTGATCTCCTCTGGGGAGGCGCTCTGGGAAATACCTAAGATTTGATAATAATCCTTTGCCATGGTTATTTTTTCTCTTTATATTCTCCCTCCTCGGCTTGAGGACCTTCTTCTTTCTTCTCACCTGGTGTTTTGTATAACTCGGTTCCGATTTTTTGAATAGCCAGAGAAAGTTCCGAAGTTTTATTTTTTATTTCTTCTATATTATCACTATCTTTAACTTTCTTCAAAGCTTCAATTTTTTCTTCAATTTCCTTTTTTGAATCTGGAGAAATTTTATCCCCGGCCTCTCTCAAAGTTTTTTCGGTAGTATAAATCAAATTATCGGCCAGATTTTTAGCTTCAATTAATTCCTGTTTCTTCTGATCTTGGGCGGCATGGAGCTCAGCTTCTTTCTTCATTTTCTCAATTTCTTCTTTTGATATTCCAATGGAACCTTCAATTCTAATTGATTGAGCCTTACTGGTTGCTTTATCTTTGGCCGTAACATTCAGAATGCCATTAGCATCAATGTCAAAGGTTACCTCAATCTGGGGAATTCCTCGGGGAGCCGGAGGAATGCCATTCAACATAAATCTTCCTAAAGTTTTGTTATCGGCGGCCATTGGTCTCTCCCCCTGTAAAACGTGAATTTCAACTGATGGCTGATTA
>JAUWXI010000022.1 GCA_030616435.1 Candidatus Parcubacteria bacterium
AGAGAAGATTGCGAAAAACTCTTTGAGGCCTTAAACGAATCAGAAGACATCCAAGAAATTTATTCCAATTTAAAGGTATGATTATTATAGGGATAGATCCAGGCATAGCGATCGTGGGATTTGGTGTTATAAAAAGAAAAAGAGATGGTTCTTTGAAGTGTTTAGATTATGGAACCATAGAAACCAAGCGCTCAGATCTTCCAGAAGAACGACTCAGAAAAATTAATAACCGTCTTTCTAAACTGATTAAAAAATACAAAGCTAATGTCTTAGCAGTAGAGAAGCTTTTCTTTTTTAAAAACTCAAAAACAGTTATTTCGGTCAGTCAGGCAAAGGGAGTAATTTTACTTACAGCAGCAAAAAATAGAATTCCAGTTTTTGAGTTCTCCCCTCTTCAGATGAAATTGGTGGTTGGGGGTTATGGAAGAGCAGAAAAGGAAAAAATACAAAAAAAGATAAAAAGGAAGCTCAAATTGGAAAAACTACCAGAACCCGATGATGCTGCTGATGCTTTGGGCATAGCAATCTGCTATGCCTTAAAATTAAAAAGATAATCATCCTCTTGACAAGCTTTTTAAAAAAGCTATATTTTTTAGTAAAGTCCTAATTAAAGGTCGGAAAAAAAGGATTTTATTAAGATGAAAAAAGAACTTTTTATTCTAACTAATCAAGAAGAAGAGAAAGAAGAATTACCTGAAGAAAAAATACCAGGAGAAGAAGAGACACCAGGAGAAGAATTACCTAAAGAAAAAATACCAGGAGAAGAAGAACGGTAAGAAAAGGAAGAACAAGATAAGAAAACTAAAAAGCCGCCTGACGCGGCTTTTTAAATTTCTGAGTGAAGTGAAGAAATTAGGATTCTGAGAAAATGAGTTTTTTATTCCCAAAAAGAGAGAACTTTTTCCATGAAATCGTGCCAGATAGGACCTGCTAAAACAACTCCAGGCTGTTTAGCCATTGGCACTCGGTTGTTATTTCCCACCCAAACTCCAGCTGCAATAGGCCTTGATCCAAAACTATAACCTATTGTCCAGAGGTCCTCATAATTTTGAGTTGTTCCGGTTTTGGCAGATACCTTTCTATCTTTAAAATACAAAGAAGAGTTTGAGCCAAACATTGGAGTTCTGGCCTCATTATCTGACAAAATATTATTTATCAGATTTGCTACCTCGCTTTCTAAGACCCTTTTTGGAGTCTTTTTTTCTTCAAAGACGACATCACCTGTATCGTCTTTAATTTCTAAAATGAAACTTGGGGATACCTTAAATCCTTTTGTAGCAAATACGCCGAAAGCTGAAACCATATCCAAGAGCTTTACTTCTCCTCCTCCCAAAACCAGAGACGGCCCATAAAAAGACAGGGCTTTTAGAGTAGTTATGCCAAGCTCTTTGGCTGTTTCAATACTATCTTCAATTCCTGCCAAATAGACCAAGACTTTAACTGAAGGAACATTTATGGATTGGGCTAAGGCCTGTCTTAAAGTTACCGGTCCTCGAAATTTCCCATCGTAGTTTTGGGGAACATAAGGTTTTCCTCCCCAAATTCCAAAGTTTGTTTCTTCGTCAATGATTATTTTGTTGTCAGAAAACCCTTTTTCAAAAGCCGTAGTATAAACAAAAGGTTTAAAAGCTGATCCTGGTTGCCTTTCTCTAAAGGCTACATTAACCATGGGGTCAAAAAGGCAGTCTTTTCCGGGAGAACAATTTTCAGGAAAAGGCTCTCCTCCCCAGTCTTTTGAACCTATCATAGCTAAGACCTGTCCTGTTTTTGGGTCTATAGCAACTAATGAGACATTAAAAGCATAAAAGGCCTCATTCCTTTTTATCCATCTTTCAACAGCTTCTTGAGCAGCTTTTTGAAGCTCCCAATCCAAGGTTGTAAAAACTGATAAACCTTTTCTTCTTAAGAATTCCTCTCCATATTTTTCTTCAAGTAAACCTTTAACATGAAGTGTAAAATGGGGGGCTCTATCTAAAATTGAAACTTTAGGTTCTGCAAACTCAATTTCTTCTTCTTTAGCTATCTTTGTCTCTTTTCCAGAAATAAGTCCTTGTCTTAACATTTTCTCAATAATCCCATCTTTTTCTTTTAAAAGCTCCTCTCTGTGTTCTCCGTAAGGAGAAAGATAGCTAGGGGCCTGGATTAAGGAAGCTAAAATTGCAGCCTCCGCTAAAGAGATTTCGGATACTGGTTTTTCAAAAAATGCCTGACTGGCTGACTCAACCCCATAAGCATTTGAGCCAAAAGGAACCTGATTTAAATACCATTCCAAAATCTGCTCTTTTGAATATCTTCTGTCCAACTCAATGCTTAAAATTATTTCCCTTGTTTTTCTTTTCAAAGTCTTTTCTCTGGTCAAAGAGGAAGAACGAATGAGTTGTTGAGAAATTGTTGAACCTCCTTGAACAAACCTTTGCAATCTTAAGTTAACCAAGAAAGCCCTCAAAATACCTTTAAGGTCTATTCCCCAATGGGAATAAAAGTCTGCATCTTCCTTTAACACAATAGCCTGTTTTAAATATTCGGGCACAACATCTAGGGAGACTAGTTTTCTTTTTTCTTCTCCATAAATTTCATATAGCAAAGTTTCTCCTGTTCTATCATAAATTTTTGTTGGTAGAATCCAAGCTCTTTCAGTAAATTTTTCTGGCCTTGGAAGGTCTTTAGCAAAAATGATAAACAGAGAAAAAAGCCCTAAAAAAAGGAATAAGAAGAAAAGAGAAATAGCTTTTAGAAAAAGAGAGAAATTTCTTTTCATCATCTTAAAGATAGAATTTTTGTTTGATTTTGGCAAGGAAAACTTGTAAAATTAAGGGAAATGGAGAAAAGACAAAAAATCAAAGAGGTTTTAGAAAGGGGAGTAGAAAAAATTTATCCTTCAAAAAAGGCTTTAAAGGAGGTTCTTTTATCTGGTAAAAAAATTAAGATCTATCAGGGATTTGATCCTTCAATGCCTAATTTGCATTTGGGAAACCTGGTTGGAATCTTGAAATTGAGACAATTTCAAGAGCTGGGGCATAAAGTGATTTTTCTAGTTGGTGATTTTACAGGAATGATTGGAGATCCAACAGACAGATTGTTAGCAAGAAAAAAATTAACCAGAAAACAGGTCCTGGAAAATGCAAAAAACTGGAGAGAGCAAGTGGGAAGGTTTTTAAAGTTTTCAGGAAAGAATCCAGCCCAAATGATGTTTAATAGTAAATGGTTAGACAAAGTAACCTTTAAAGACTTAATTGAAATTACCTCAAAATTTACTGTTCAGAGAATATTAGAGAGAAATTTCTTTCAAAGAAGGATAGAAAAGAAAAGGCCTATTTTCTTGCACGAATTTTTGTATCCCGTTACTCAGGCTATCGATTGTGTGGAAATGGATGTTGATCTTGAAATTGGAGGTACTGACCAGACATTCAATATGTTAGTTGGTAGAGATTTAATGAAGGCCTTAAAAGGAAAAGAAAAGTTTGTTTTAACAACAAAGTTATTGATAGACAAAAGAGGTAGAAAGATGGGAAAGACTGCAGGAAATGCCATCTTTCTAAATGCTTCTCCTGGAGAAATGTTTGGGAAAATAATGGCCTTTCCAGATGAAGTGATAATTCCTGCCTTTGAACTTCTGACAACCCTGTCTTCAAAAACAATTAAGATTCTTGAAGGTCAACTCAAAAACAAAAAAATTAATCCCATGGATTTAAAGAAAAAATTGGCCTTTGAGATTGTTAAATTAAATTATGGAGAAAAAAAAGCTTCAGATGCTGGAAAAGAATTTGAGCGCGTCTTTCAAAAAAGAAAGATCCCTTCGAAAATTAAAGAATTTAAAGTTAAAAAAAACAAAGTCAAACTTTTAGACTTATTGTTTGATTCAAAATTAGCCCCTTCAAAGTCAGAAGCAAAAAGGCTCATTTTACAAGGGGGAGTAAAGATAAATGGTCTGGTTCAAAAAGATTGGAAAAAAGAAATTAAAATTAAAAAAGGGATAATAGTTCAGGTTGGAAGGCGAAGGTTCGTAAGAATTAAAACCCAGAATTAATATATTATTAAGCCCGATAAACAATTCTTCTCAGAATCTTCTTTCCTATCTTTTTATTTATCTTTTCAATTATCTCTTTTTCCAAAAGCTTTAACTCCTGTCTCAAAACAGCCTGGGGAGCTTTTACAAAAAGAGCTCCATCTTTAAAAAAAAGAGCCTTTAAAGAAAGGTCTTTTTTAAAAAAGTTTTTTGCTGTCTGCTCAAAAAGATAGCAGACCTGGGTTGCCAAGAGCTCTCTACTTTGAGGGAGCTCTTTTTTTCTCTTCTCTAAAATCTTTCTTAGAGACTCAAACATAAGTTTAACCTCTGTTAGCCCGTACTTTAAGACGGCTTTATTGGCATTACCACGTAAAGATAGGTTTGGTCTTCAAGAGGTCTCAGGATCCCAGGACCTGTGTCTCCATTTAGTTCGAAAACAAGCTTGGGAGATTCAATCTTTAATACTCCATCACTCAAAAACTTATGATTAAAAGAAACCTCAACTTTTTCTCCCTTTATTTTACCGGGAAACTGAGATTTATACTCTCCCAGCTCTGGGTTTTGACTCATCACCTCTACTTTCTTTTCTTGGGGGTCCATATTTAACTTAATTTCGTTTATCTTTCCTGAGAAAAGACTTGCCATCCTAATTTGATTTAAAAACTCATCTTTTCGCAAAAGAATCTGAGTTTTGAATTTTTTGGGAATAATCTCCTGATAATCTGGATACTCAGCTCCAATTAGTTTTGAAGTAAAGTGGATTCTAGGATGAGCAATCTCTTGTATCAGAGACTCAAACAAAATCTGGTTTGGAGAAAAGATAACTTTAATTTCTCCAGGTATTTCCCCAAAAATGTTTATCAATTCTCTGGCTGCCTTTTGGGGTAGAATAAAGGAAATCTTTTTTGAGAAATTCTCCAGAGAAAACTTTTTCTCTCCTAATCTAAAACTATCTGTAGCCACCATTTTCAAAAGATTCTTTTCAAAAGAAAAGTAAATTCCTGAGATTCCAGGTCTGGCTAGAGAAGAAGCAGGGATATCTGAAACCCTTGTCAAAGCTTGGCAAAAAGGAATAGCTTTAACAGAAAAATCTTCTCCTCCCTTTATTTCTGGTATGATAGGAAATTCTTCAGGGCCTTGGCCTTTTATTTGGCTTCTGTAATTTCCACATTCAATTGCCAGAATGTTTTTTCTTGAAATTAAAGTTAAAGGTTTATTTGGGAGGAAGGAAACAAGATCTGAAAAAATTTTTACAGGGACAGCAATTTCTCCTTCTTCTTCGATTTTTGCTAATCCCCACCAATTAATACCTATTTCAAGATCAGTAGTTTTTAAGTTTAAGAAGTTCTCTTTGGCCTTAACCAAAACACTTCCCAAAATAGGTAGAGTTAGAGATTTTTGAGCAATTCTCTCGATAATTTTTAACCCTTCTTTCAATTTATTTTGAGGAATAACTACTTTCATAATTAAATATTTTTAAATTTATGGTTATTATTATTCTTGTGTAAAACTCTGAAATTGAGAGAAAATGAAGGAAAGAAAATTAGAGGATAGACTGTTTAAAAATAGGTGATAAAGAAGTGTAAAATTGCTTTTTTAAAAAACAAAGAGCTTTTCCTCAAATTATACACCTTTAATTCTCTCTTTTATCAACTTGATTTCCTCTTTTAAACTTTGCCTTTCATTCAGTTCTTTTTTAATCTTTTCATAACCATAAATTACCGTGGTATGATCTCTCCCACCTAACCTTCTTCCTATTGTCGGATAAGAGCAGTCTAACATCTCTTTCAGAAGATACATTCCTATCTGGCGGGGTTTGACAAATTCTTTTATTCGGGAAGGGCCTTTGAGATTCTTTTCTGTGAGCCCATAGAATCTGGCTATATTTTCCAAGATTGTTTTTGGAGTTACTCTTTTTATTGGGGCATAGATGAAATTTTTGAGTAAGGATTCTGTCTTTTTTAAAGTTAAAGCTTCTCTGTTTAACTTTTGATGAGCCAGTAAACAATTTAAAGCTCCTTCTAATTCACGGATGTTGTTTTGAATCTTTGAGGCTACAAAGGAGAGAATCTCTTCTGGAAGCCCTGCTTGTTTTTCCTGAAGTTTACTTTTTAAGATAGCCATTCTGGTTTCAAAACCTGGCAGACCAATATCTGCTATCATTCCTCCTTCAAAGCGAGACCTTAACCTTTCTGTCAGAGAGGGGATTACTTTGGGAGGGGAATCAGAAGAGATAATAATTTGTTTATTTTGATCATATAAGACATTAAAAGTGTGAAAGAAC
>JAUWXI010000070.1 GCA_030616435.1 Candidatus Parcubacteria bacterium
TGAAAAAATGTTGCTCTTAGATAAGAAAGGGAAAGAAGGCTTTATTGATCCTGTACGGACAGCTCACAATGGTTTAGAATCTTTTTGGAAGGATGTGTGGGAAAAGATTTATTATCCTTTTCACTTTGTTCCGGGGCATAAAAAGGAGAATCAAACTGAGAAAATTATTGATGAGCATTATATTACAAAAGAAGGCAAGAGTAACGAAATTGCTACAGAATACCTTAAAAGAGCAATAGAGACAAAAAATCCGTATCGAATAGGCATTGCACTTCATCCATATGCTGATACCTATTCTCACCAAAATTTTTCAGGTAGATGGTCGGGAGTGAATGATGTTAAAAAAATGCAAGTCTACGTTGGTAATCTTAGAAGAAATAAATTGAAGTTCAATTTATGGTTTTTCTTTGCAAAAATTATCAGAAAGCCAATTCCAGAAATAGGTCATGGGGAGGCACTTATGGTTCCAGACATAACAAATTACACTTGGGTGTACTTCAACTACAAAAATGAATATGTTCCAGCAGCAAATGATGAAAGATTCATGAGTTATGCAGAAAATGTTTATAATGATTTTTTACCTACTATCCCATCGGAGTTGCGAAAAAATAATCCAGAAGAATTTCAAAATATTAAGAAGAAAATATGGTTGGGTATAAAAAGAAATAAAAGAAAGTGTAAATATTGGAAAAAATTAATCAGGGAAAAATTGGGTACAAAGAAGATTCGAAAATATAATAAACTTGAATGGAGAAAAGAGGCATTAAAAGGAAAAATAAGGTGGGATAAGAGGAAACATTTAAGCCAGAAAAAATTTGCCTTTGTTCCAAAAGATAAATTTATTGAGAGCAATTGGCTCAACTTTCACAGAGCTGCCCTTGGACACAGACAAGTGGCACTGAAGATACTTTCAGATCGGGAACTAATTCCAACAAAGACTTTCGATCAAGTGGTTAATAAAATTGTTTGTGAATGGGACGGCAAAGAACTTCGTTCGATTTAAGTAGATAAATAATCCTACCATTTGCCGGTAAAAATGGCCTTTTTAAAAATCAGAAGGGTACTGGATAAATTACGCAAAAAGCTCGAATCACTAATTATAAGTTATATATCTTGACTTTTTTGGGATTTTTCTTGACTTTTTAATTAAATTATGTTTATTTGGATATAAAGGAGGTCAAATGATTAAAAAAATCGCTTTTATGTTTTTAAAGTATTTTAATTTAACCATGAAGGAGGTTAATGATGCTTGATATTGAAAAGCTATCCAAGCTAGCGGAAGAATGGTACAAAACGGTGCCAGAGGATGTGAAAAACAAAGTAATTGTTTCAAATTTTAGCATTAAGCCTATGTCTTTCACACCAGAGCAAATTATGGGAAAAATCAAAAGTGCAGCTAGGAAGTCCAAAACTAGAGAAGAATTTCTAAAAGAGTCAGGTCTTTGTGCTGAATTCCTTGAGACGTTAGAAAAAATGCACATTAGAAGAACAAAGATGGAAAAAAAAGAGGGGAGAAAATCATGAGTAAGATGAATGAGGGTGTTTTTGTAAGACCACGATGGGATGACCAAATACTTGACCAGAGATTTGCTTTTTTAATGGACTATGGATATTGGACCGGTGCAGAAGTTGTTAACTATGCACATAATAAAGATTTAA
>JAUWXI010000059.1 GCA_030616435.1 Candidatus Parcubacteria bacterium
GAGCAAAAACTTGATGTCCTTTCTCTTTTGGTAAAAGAGGTTATTTTGGTTGTGGGCTACAAAGGACAATTTATAAAAGATTTAATTGGAGAAAAATACAAAAATTTGGAAATAAAATATGTTTGGCAAAAGGAACCTAAAGGTACAGGAGATGCAATTCTAAAAGCCCAAAATCTATTAAAAGAAAAATTTTTGCTTTTATATGCAGACGATATTTATTTAAAGGAAGATATTGAAAAATGTTTGAAAAAATTTCCCTCTCTTTCAGTAAAAGAAGTTGAAAATCCTTCCTCTTTTGGTGTGATAATCCCAGAAAAAGATTATGTAAAAGATTTTATAGAAAAACCGAAAGAGTTTGTTGGCAATTTGGTAAGTACCGGAATTCTTTCTTTAGATAAGTCGATTTTAAAAGAAAAAACAGAGAAATCAGAAAGAGGAGAATATGAATTAGCCGATTTCTTAAGAGAATTTATTAAGAAAAGGAAATTATATTTTGTAAAAACAAAAGAGTGGATTCCAATTTCCTATCCCTGGAATCTTTTGGAAACTAATGAATTTTTTCTCAAGAAGATAAAAAAACGGATTGAAGGAAAGATAGAAAAGTATTGTCAGATTTTGGGACCTGTAATTGTTCAAAAAGGAACAGTTATTAAAAGTGGCACTTATATTGAAGGTCCTGTTTTTATTGGTAAAAACTGTCAAATTGGACCAAATTGCTATTTAAGAAAATTTACCAGTATTGGTAATAATTGCAAAATTGGCCAGGGAGTGGAGATAAAAAATTCAATAATTGGTGATGGGACAAAAATTTCCCATCTGAGTTATATAGGGGATTCAATAATTGGAGAAAACTGTAATTTGGGAGCAGGAACAATTGTTGCCAATTTAAGATTTGATGGAAAAACAATAAAAACAGAAGTTAAGGGAGAAATTATTGATACAAAAAGAAAGAAATTTGGCTGTGTCTTAGGAGATAATACAAAAACAGGGGTTAATGTCTCTCTGATGCCAGGAGTTTTAATTGGTTCAGGTTGTATAATTGGGCCGGGTTCAAGCGTCTTTGAAAACATCGAAGATAATAAAACTTTTTATAAAAAATTTAAAAAATAATTTAGCACTTGACGAATTGTTATTGTTTTAGTAAATTTAAAGTAGGTTGCGTGTTGGGGGGCCAAAGAGGAATCCTGGTAGCAAGAATTGTTGAGAAGGACATCCTCTACTAAGTTTCTAAGTTTAAGTAGCGTCTCTATAATAAGTGTCGCTACTGGCCCCCAACATCTTTTTTGCTCCTTTCTATTTTAGTAGATTTAAAATAAGACCTTGAGAAGGAGCTGGTTGAGAGATTTAGAAGAGTTAAAGAACTTCTTGTGAGTACCCAGCACAAAGAAGTAATATTCTGTCTGTCTCTTTATAACCAGCTCCCCCAACTTAGTTCTTTCTATACCTAGCCTCTTCGAGGGCTTTTTTCTTTTGATGTAAAATGAGTTAATATAGAATAAGTTATGCGAAAGATTAAAGCTTTGGTCTTATTATCAGGAGGTTTAGATTCGATATTGGCAGCTAGAATTTTAATGGAACAGGGAATAAGAGTAGCGGGCTTGACTTTTAAAAGTTATTTTTTTGGAGCAGATTTTGCAAAAAAGGCAGCCAAAGACTTAAAAATCCCTTTAAAAATAATTGATTTTTCAAAAGAACATTTAGAAATTGTAAAAAAACCGAAATATAATTATGGAAAAGGAGTAAATCCTTGTATTGATTGTCACATTTTAATGTTAAAAAAAGCAAAATATATTTTAGAAAAAGGAAAATTTGATTTTGCAGCTACAGGCGAGGTTTTAGGTGAAAGACCGATGAGTCAAAACAAAAGGGCCCTAAAATTAGTAGAA
>JAUWXI010000041.1 GCA_030616435.1 Candidatus Parcubacteria bacterium
AATAGCTTTTTTGATTACCTTTTCTGAAAAAGGTAGAATATGAGTTTTTATCGAAAGTCTTCCTGGAGGAGGGGTTTGAATTAAACTAATCTCTCTTAGAGAGGAAAGAGCCAAATAGAGAGTTCTTGGAATAGGGGTAGCAGTTAAAGATAGGATATCTAATGTGGCTCTCATCTTTTTTAAAATTTCTTTTTGTTTTACCCCAAATCTGTGTTCGTCATCAATTATCAAGAGCCCTAAGTTTTTAAATTCAACGTCCTTTGATAAGATTCTGTGGGTTCCGATTAAGACATCAATTTTGTTTTTCTTTAAATCTTCAATAATTTTTCTTTGTTCTCTTTTTGTTTGGAGCCTAGAAAGAAGAGCAACCTTAATTGGAAGCTTTTTGAGTCTTTCTTTGAAATTTTGAAAATGCTGATTGGCTAAAATTGTAGTTGGGCAGAGGAGAGCTGCTTGATATCCAGCATTTACAGCCCTGAGCATTGTCCTTAAAGCAACTTCGGTTTTTCCGAAACCAACATCACCGCAAATAATTCTATCCATAGGGCTTGTTTTTTTAAAATCTTTTTCTATATCTGCAAAAACTTTTATCTGGTCTGGGGTTTCTTCATATTCAAACGAAGCTTCAATTTCTGAATATATCAGATTTTTAGGCGTATAAGGTGATCTTTTAGCTATTTCTCTTTTAGAATATATTTCCAAAAGTTCTCTGGCTAATTTTTCAGCCTCTTTTCTGGTTTTTCTTTTTATCCTTTGCCAGAGAGGGGAGCCCAATCTTAAAATTCTAGGCTCTGAAAACCCAATATATCTTGAAAGCTTTCTTTCCAAGCCTGCTGGTACATATAATTTATCACCAGCAGCATATTCAAGTTGGTAATATCGTTGATTATCAATTGTTAATTGTTGATTATAGACTCCAATTCCATGGTCAAGATGCACTAAGTAATCTCCATATTTTATTCCTTTTAAATCAGAAAATATTTTTTGGGATTTTAATTTCTTTTTTAAAATTTCTTTTGCAACCTTCTCGTTTTCAATTGCGATTGGAAGCCTTAAAATATTTTCAATTCTATTTCCCAAAAATTCAAATTGGATTCCGTAGTTCAAATTTATAGGAAAGACCTCAACAATGCCTCCTCTATGAGAAAATTCCCCGGGTTCTTCAATTTTAAAAACTTTTTCATAACCTAATTCGTCCAGTTTTCTTAAAAAATGAGAAACTAAAATTCCTTGATTCTTTTCCAAAAACAAAATATTATCTTTCCAAAAAGATTGAGTTATTCTTGCTTTTAAAATCTTTTTTAAATTTTTTTCAAACCAAAGATTTTCCCTTTCTAAAAAATAGGGGGTGATAGCTGCGATTAAGACCTTATTTAAAAATTTTTCTAACTTTGCTTGAGCTATTGACAAAATCACTTAAGTGAATTATAATAAGGTTATCTTGAAGTTAAACTTCAACCTTCCAGCCTGCTTGGAAGTTGACCTTTTAGGCCTACCCTCCTTGGCCTGAGGGTCTAAATTTAGGGTCTTCTGGCTTTTGTCAGCAAATCCTAAAGCTTCTAAGCAGACTGGAGGGTTTTTAATCGCATTCGCTCATCACTTTTTCTAATCCTTCCCTTATTGTTCTCTTGAGCAGCTGGCAGATCCTTTTAACTACTTCTTTTAAAATTTTTTCCTCTTCTTTTGTAAATTTTTGAAGGACAAATATGCTACTCATCGTTTGTTGTTCATTGTTTATTGGACTTATTCCGATTCTTAATCTGACAAAATCCTTTGTTCCTAACTCATCAATTATCGATTGAACTCCTTTGTGACCAGCAGAACTCCTTCCTTTTGAGATTTTCATTTTACCCAAAGGAATATCTAAGTCGTCATGGATGACAATTAAGGAATCAGGGGTTAGGTGATAGGTTTTAGCCAGAAGCTTTACTGATTTGCCAGAATCATTCATAAAAGCTTGAGACTTTGCTAAAATAATTTTCTTTTTGCCTATTTTTTTCTCAGAGATTTTCGCTTTTAATTTCTTTTTTTCTTTCCAATTTGAAAATTTATTTCTTTTCCGGAAATTATTAAGCATTCTAAATCCAAGATTATGTCTTGTTTTGATAAATTTTCTTCCTGGATTTCCCAAACCTACAATAATTTTCATAAACTTATTATATCACCTTTTTGGAGTCTTCGAAGTTTTTTAAAAACTTATTTGGGCAAAAACCATTTGAGTTTTTTTTAACTTGCATTCAGGAGAAAATTTTATTATAATAAAAAATATATTTCTTATGAAAAGTTTTTTTTCATTTATTTTCGAAGTTCTAAAAATTGTTGTCGTTGCTGTCTTGATTGTCCTTCCTATTCGCTATTTTTTATTTCAACCTTTTTTTGTCAGAGGTACCTCAATGGAACCTAACTTTCAGAACTTTGATTATTTAATTATTGATGAGCTTTCCTATAGGTTTAGAGAACCAAAAAGAGGCGATGTGGTGGTTTTTAAATATCCTCAAGACTCTTCCTCAAGATTTATTAAAAGAATTATCGGGCTTCCAGGGGAGAAAATTAAAATAGAGGAGGGAAAAGTTTTTATTGAAAAAGAGGGGGAATTAAGGATTCTTGAAGAACCCTATTTGCCAGAATCTACAAAAACTTCAAGAGATATTGAAACTGTCTTAAAAGGAGATGAATACTTTGTTTTAGGAGATAATCGGACATTCTCTTCTGATTCAAGAAGATGGGGTCCTTTAAAAAGGGATAAAATTGTGGGAAGGGCTTTTTTAAGGCTTTGGCCTCTTTCTTGTTTTGCTAAAATTGAGACTCCCCAATATCAATTAAATTTCCAATACTTCTAAGGATATTTCTCACTAACGCCCAAAATATGAGAGAAAAAGATCCTAAATTAAAATCAAAATTCCAGAGACCACGGGGAATGTATGACATTTTGCCTTCTGACCAAAAATATTACCAGAAGATTTTGAAAGTGACACAAGATTTAGCTGATTTTTATAGCTTTTCAAGGATTGAAACTCCAATTCTGGAAAAAGCAGAGCTCTTTTCGAGAGGGATAGGTCTTTCAACTGACATTGTCAAAAAGCAAATGTTTACCTTTAGAACAAAT
>JAUWXI010000021.1 GCA_030616435.1 Candidatus Parcubacteria bacterium
CTCCCCCCGCTCCAATGCTGTCCATAACATATCTTCAAATACTTCTTCTGTATAGACTACATCAGCTTGACTTTTATAGGAATTTTCACCTTTATCAAAATCAACCATTGGCATGTCAATTGAAGCTGGAGGAGGAGGATACTCTTTTGCATCATGGATCTCGATGGCGGTAACAGTACTATCATCGGACTTTTTATATTTTTTAACCGCTAAGATCTGACCTTCTAAACTTTCTGTAGTTTCATCATCAGTAACTGTAACATTACTTTTCTTTTCTATTTTAACATCACGATTGCTAAAAATATTACCATTATAAACATTTATTGTGGTATCCTTTATTTTCATTTCATCGTGTTTTCCCTTCCCTCCAGAAAAAACAGCAATACCTTCTGTGGGGGTACCAATTGCTTTAAAAACTCCTATTTTAATCACTCTCTGGGCAGTTTTTCCACCCGGAAGATCGATAGTTGCCGTAGAAGTAATTTCGCCCTGGGCTAAAGCAATATTTTGAATTGTTACAGTATAAGATCCGCCTAAATCCTCCCCGCCATTAAAAGTATCTGTCCAATAATTTGGATAGGAATTTTTATCTTTGTCTACAAAATCACTTTTCCAGGCATCGTCGCCATCTGTGGTTATAGTATCATTGTCTAGTTTCCAGATTGCCTCATTAATTCCAGCTTCTGCCAAATAATAAGTCTTGGTAGCCACCTTCTGGCTTTCAGAAATTTTAGATTCAGTAATGGTAAAACTCAGAAAATAAATACCCAAAAGCAATAAAATCCCTAAGGTTAAAAAGGTAATAATTATAATAACTCCTTTTTGGTCTGAGAGTTTTATCATAGGTTTCGGCCAAAAATTTTTGTTGTCAAATCTATTTGTCTATTATACTTAGTCAAAGTCAAAGAGATATTAATAACTTCTAAGCCCCAAAAATTTAGATTGCTTACATACTGACCAACAAGTTTATCTTCTAAAATTAGCTTGGTCGGAGGATTATCATATTCGTCTGTATCGTTCCAATGAACATAGGTGTGGGGATCGACAGAAAAATAATAAACAATAATCTGCCATTTAATGTCTTTAGTGCCCTCTGGTTTATAATATCGAATATAATAATAAGAACTGTCTATTTTATATGAGCTTCCAGTAACAGGAGGAGTATCCCAATTAGCCTCCACCTTTGCTACTTTTGTTATCCCGTCATAGTCTGCAATTTTCCTTATCTCCCCAACGCCAGTGCCTGCGGTTATTTTTATAAACATGTCCTCATAATAGCCTTCTTCAGCAGAGGCAGTAGCAGCTAAAGTGATAGTATCAACTGTTCCTTCCTGAGCAGCGCCTTCTTCAGAGATGGAAAAAATATGGCCGTCTTGAAATTCAATCTCTTCTGGAGCACTAACTTCTTCATCGGGAAGCTCAGTGACTATTTCTTTTGCCTGACGGATTTCTCTGGTCATTCTTTCTAAAATCACCCTGCCATTTTGGACAATCTCTGCCGCTGTCTCGCCTTCTCGGTAAGCCTTCTGATTAAAAAGGTTTATGGAATAGATAGCTCCGGTGACCAAAGTAAAAACAACAATGGTCACCAAAACCTCAGTTAAGGTAAACCCTGATTGCAAACTATCTTTTAACATAATTTATCTTTTAGCTAATAAGCTTATTATATTTGTGCTTTTTTCAGAGACCCCAAAGGGAGGTGTCCAGAATACTGTCACCCCTATTTTTTTTAAGGGGTGGGGATTTTCGTCCAAATCGTAATCACAAGCAACCGGTTGAAGATTAGGATCAACACAGGTTACTATTGTTTGTCTTGAATATCTCTCAAAAGGAGAATCAAGTTGATGTTTAGGCTCAATAGTACCCACTGAAACTTCATCATAGGAGCTAGAAATAATCTCCTCAATTTTCGCCTGGCCCAGTTCACTGGCTATGGTAGCCATCTGAGCAGACTGACCTATTCGAATGCCCAAAGGAAACATTTGTAAAATGGCTATTATGACCACAACCAAAACGAAAATTGTCACCATTGTTTCAATGAGGGTAAACCCCGCTAAAAATTTTTCTACAATTCTCATATTAACCCCCTAATTTTACAAAGCCCGAAGGCTCGACTTTGATGGTTTTTGTTTTATTTTCGCTATTTTTTAAAAGAATACTCCCGCTCTCTTTTACTGCTCCATAGGGATTATACCTTGCTTCCTTGCCACTATCTATATCGCTTAAACCACTAATAGTCATCTCTTCGATTTCTTCTGGCAGGGAAACTGTTTTCAGAATTTCTGTTGTTTCTCCATATTTTCTTATTTCATACCGTTTTCCAGTGGAATAGAAACGAATACTATGTTCAACCTGCTCAGTAACCGTCAATTGTTGGACGTAACGGAGGTCGGTAATTAATTCTCGAGTTGCTCCGCTTAGTTGTAAATCAGGTTGAATAGTTCTAAACACTGACAGAGTAATGGCTATCAAAATTCCAAGAACACTTAAGGTAACCAATATCTCTGTCAAAGTAAAACCATTTTGAAGTCTGAAGTTTGAAGTCCTGAAGATTCCTTTTTTCTTCGTACTTCGTAATTCGTAATTCATACTTTACTTGATTGCTTCCAACATTGAGTACATGGGTTGGACCATTGAAATGGCAAAAAAGCCCACCACCCCTCCAATAATAAGCATTAAAACTGGTTCAATCACAGCAGCAAGATTCTTGGTTGTGTTTGTAACCTCCTCTTCAAAAAAATCAGCCAATTTTTCCAAAACATTCGATGTCTCCCCTGTCTCTTCTCCCACCTCCAACATTTGGACAACCAAAGAAGGGAAAATGGGATAATCTTCCAAGGCACCAGAAATTTTACCCCCTCCCCTCACTTTTTTTGCTGCCTCTGCTACTGCCTCTCTAAAATAGAAGTTTTCTAAGGCCCCAGAAGTTATTTCCAAAGATCTAACAACAGGAACCCCTGAAGCCAAAAGAGAACCTAAAGTCCTTACCATATAGGCAGAGTTGGTCTTTCTAATTAAAGAGGAGAAGATAGGAATTTTCAAAAGTAGGCTATCTGATGTTTTCTTTCCTGTTTTTGTTTTCAGAACCTGCCTTAAAAGAAAAAAACAAAGGGGAATAACCCCGAGAAAAACATACCATCTTTGAGCTAGAAATTCACCTAAGGCAATGACAAATTTTGTCGTAACTGGAAGTTCAATTTTTAATTCTTCAAAAGTAATTGCCAATTTTGGAACAACCATTACCAACATCAAGATTCCAATTCCTATCATTGCCAAAAGAATAACCGTCGGATAAACCAAGGCTCCTTTTATCTTTGATTTCAGAGTGTTTATCCTTTCCAAGTGGCGGGTTAAAATATCAAGAACTTCTTCTAAGGTTCCAGCTTCCTCTCCTACCTTTATCATATTGACAAAAAGTTCTGAAAAAATATCAGGATGTTGAGCCAAAGATGCTGCCACCCCTTCTCCTTTTGTTATTCTTGAAGCTATATTCAAGAGAGCTTTCTCAAACTTTTTGTTCTTGGTCTGGGTAGAAAGAATCCTTAAGGCTCGAGGCAAGGCAATTCCAGCTGCAATCATAACCTTGAGATTTCTTGTAAAGAATACCTTATCTTTTAGAGAAACTCCAAATAAAGTAGGAAGTCTAATTTCAAAACCTTTTTTTTCTTTCTTTTCTCCCAAGACAGCGGAGGTCAATAAAAACCCTTCTTGTCTTAAAATCCTTGCCAACTCATGTTTATCTTTTGCTTCCAGAACTCCTGACCTCTCTTCTCCCTCAAAAGATTTTGCTGTATAAAAATATTTAGGCATTATTCTATTATTACCCTTAAAACTTCTTCAATAGATGTAATTCCCTGGGCTGCCTTTACAAATCCATCTTCTACCATCGTTCTCATTCCTTCTTTTATGGCCTGTTTCTGAATCTGGTCTGCTGTTGCTTCTCTAACTATCATTTCCTTTATTGTTTCATTTACTGGCAAAACCTCAAAAATCCCAATCCTCCCCTTATATCCATCTGGACATTCCTTAGATTTCTTAGGTTTATAGAAATCTATTTTATCTAACTCTTGATTTGGCTTTGCTAATTTCTCTTCCCTCAAAGTTTTTAAAATCCTTTTTAAATCACAATATTTCTCCAGGTTCTTTAGTTCTGATTTTGTCAAATGATACTTTTCCTTTTCTTTACAAAGTCGCCTTACTAATCTCTGAGCTATAATCACATTCAAGGTAGAGGAAATCAAAAAAGGCTCTGCCTTCATATCAATTAAGCGAGGAATGGATCCGGCAGCATTTGTCGTGTGTAGAGTAGACAAAACAAGATGGCCGGTTAAGGCAGCATTAATACCTAGGCCTGCCGTCTCATTATCTCTTATCTCCCCAACCATGATAATATCAGGGTCTTGTCTGACCAGAGCCCTTAAACCCGAAGCAAAAGTTAATCCAATTTTTGGCCTTACCTGGGTTTGATTGATTCTTGGCATTCTGTATTCAATTGGGTCTTCAATGGTTGAAATGTTAACCCCGGGAATGTTTAAAATCTCCATCATTGAATAAAGAGTTGTAGTCTTTCCACAGCCTGTAGGGCCTGCAACCAGAATCATTCCTACAGGTATTCTCAAATTATCATAAACAAGTTCTAGAGCCTTTTCCCTTAAACCTAATCCTTCTAAGGTGAAGCCTCGAGCGGTCTCCGCTAAAAGCCTCATAACAATCTTTTCTCCATTAAAAACTGGCAAAATGGAAACTCTAATTGAGTATTTGTAATCTTCGGTCTCAATTTTAAAACGGCCATCTTGAGGTAAACGATGTTCATCTAATTTCAAATTTGATAGAACTTTTACTCTGGCAACAACCCCTGAATGAATTTGTGTTGGTAAGGTCATGGCATCTCTTAAGATGCCATCAATCCTGTATCTTACCAGCACCTCTTTTTCTAAGGGTTCAATGTGGACATCAGAAGCTCTTTGCAAAATGGCGTGTTTTAAAAGAGTGTCAACAATCCTGATTACGGGCAGTTCGTGGGCCACTTTTTCTAGCTCTTCTTTCTTCTCCTCGCCTTCTTCTTCAACCACTCTTATTTCTCCAGCATCTTTCTTTATTAATTCTCCAAACTCCACCTCTAACGTCTTTTGATATTGCTTTAATGCATTCTTTATGCTTTCTGGATTAGTCAATCTTGGCAAAATCTTTAAATCTACTTTCTTTTTTATGAACTCAATTGTCCTTAAATCCTCAGGGTCCAACATTGCAACTTCTAAATCCCTTCTTTTTCTTCTGAAGGCAATAATGTTATGGGAACGGGCAATGGGTTCTGGTATAATTTTTAAAATCTCAGGTGAAATGACCTCTTTTTCTAAATTGACAAAGGGAATGCCTAGAATGTAAGCTTTGAGTTTAATTAATTCCTCTTGGCTAATTAGTCCTTCTGAAACCAAAAGGTCACCTACTTTTTGGTCGGTTTTTTTGGCTTTTCTCTGGGCTCTTTCAAAGTCTTTCTCTGTAACTAAACCCGCATCTAATAAAAAGGCTTTTAGTTGTCGAGGCTCAACTCTCATAGGGCTTTATAGGGCTTTTTTTATCTTCTCCAAAACTTCCTCTAAAGTATAATTTGCCTTAACAAGATAAGTGGTGGCTCCAAGCTCTAAGGCCTTCTCCACATCTCCCATGTCTTCAAGATTTGTCAAAATTATTATGGGAATTTCTTTAGTTTCGGGGTCTTCTTTTAGTTCCTTTAGAACTTGGAATCCATGTATTTTTGGCAAAATCAGATCAAGCAAGATTAAATCAGGCTTTTCCTTTTTTGCCAGCTTTAAACCTGTTTCTCCGTCTAAGGCAGGAATTATTTTATAGCCTTCCTGAGTTAAAAGATCCCCAAAAGTTTTTTGTAAAGCTGACTCATCTTCGATAAAAAGTATGGTCTTCATTTTATTGGTAGTGTGAACCAAAATGTACTCCCCACCCCCTCCTTGGATTGGAATCCAATTTTCCCCCCCGACCTTTCAATAATTGATTTCGAGATGAATAATCCTAAACCTGAACCCTGAGTTTGATATCTTAAAACATTCTCTGATCTAAAAAATTTTTGAAAAATATGCTTTTGGTCCTTTTTGGGAATACCAACTCCACCATCCTTGATCTCAAAATAGACATTTTTCCCTTTTTTTTCAATTTTGACGAAAACCTGTCTCTTTCCCTTTGTATAACGAATAGCATTGTCTATTAAATTTTCTATTACCTGACCTATCTGGAAAGGGTCAGCAAAAACTCTTGGTAAACCTTTCTCACATGTAAATTTTATCTCCACATTAGAGGCTTTAGCAAAGAAACTGAACTCTGAAATGAATTTTTCAGTCAGATCTTTAA